>NZ_JBHVEU010000139.1:0-19155 GCF_042802075.1 Kitasatospora sp. NPDC057518 | reverse complement strand
GCGGCGGCGTACGCGGTCGGGGTCAGTCCAGGAAGCGGCGCAGCGAGTCCGCCATGGCCCGGACGAAACCCTCCCGGACCTCCTCGGCGACCAGGTCGAGGGAGAGGTAGGGGTTGAGGTCCTCCAGCTCGACCAGGAGCAGGCGCCCGTCCGGCGCGCGGCAGGCGTCCACCCGCTGGATCCCGTGGGCGAGCGTGTTCCAGTCGACGAAGCCGCGGGCGAACGCGAGGTCGGCGGCGCTCGGCTCGAACGGCTCCAGGACCCAGCGCCGGGCCGGGTCGGGCGTGTGGAGGGCGTACTGGAAGGCGTCGTCCACGAAGTAGAACGAGACCTCGTACCGGAAGTCGATCCGCGGCTGGACCAGTACCTCGCCCCACTCGACGCCGTCCAGCTCCTCGCGGGTGAGGAAGCGCAGGCCTATGCTGTCGGCGCCCTCCTCGGGCTTGACCGCGTAGCGCTCGGCGGCGGGCAGCCGGTCGAGGTCCTGCGGCCGGTCGACGGTGGGGATGACCGGGTGGCCCGACGCGGTCAGGTCCAGCAGGTACCGCTTCCCGGCCATGTCGCCCCGCCCGGTCAGCGGGTTGTAGACGCGTACGCCGTCGGCCAGCGCCTGGGAACGGAACCGGGCGTACTCCTCCCGGTAGTGCAGCACCGGGCCGCTGTTGCGCACCACGACCCCGTCGAAGCGCCCCATCAGGGACCGGGCGTCGAGCGGGTGGCACAGGGCCAGGTCGAAGTGCTCCCGCAGCCGGGAGGTGAGGAGGACGTCCTCGTCGCCGTAGCGCCGGCCGCGGGCGGGGTAGGCCAGGTCGGTCACGTACAGCAGGCTGGGCCGGTCGGGCACGGGGGCTCCCTCGGTCGGTGGTGAGGGAGCGAATCTACCGGCCGACCGGAATCCGGCCGTCCCCGCCGCCTGTCCGTACGGCGTCCGTGCGTCGGCTCAGGCCTGGAAGGTCCATTCGTTCACCAGGTCGAGGTTGCGGAACACCGGCGGCCCGTCGCACAGGGCGGCGGCCCGCGCGGCGAACTCCGAGGTCTCAGGGCGGTCGGAGTTCCGCATCGCCGCCTCGTGCGAGGGGAACTCCACGATGTTCAGGTACACGTTCTCGCCGTCGCGGTCACGGGTCTGCAGCGAGCGGGTCGCCAGCCGGTGGCCCGCGTTCTTCTCGACCCAGCTGTCGAGCAGGGCGTTGAACTCGTCGATCCGACTCGTCCGGTACTCGATGATCTGGATGAACCTCACGGGTCAACCTCCTCGGCTCCGCGCGGGGCAGCCGGCCGCCCCCTCCAGGGTCCCCCCGGCGCGCGTGCCCTGTCACCTCCTGGGATGGACGGGCACCGGGGGAGCCGCTGGGACGAAGCCGCCGCTACAGGAGGGCCAGGTCGGGCTCGACGCCGGCCGCTTCGCAGCTGGCGTCCCACAGGCGCGCGGCGAGGGCCGGATCGGTCATGTGGGCGCGGACCGGCTCCAGCTCCGGTGCGCCGCGCAGGCCGAAGGCCCTGGGCCCCCACAGCTGTCCGCCGCGCACCCGCGGGTCCAGGACGGCCCGGACGATCGGCCACGCGCCGCGGTCCTTGCCCTGGAGCAGCAGCCCGGCGGGCGCGCCCCGCAGCCGGCTGCCGCGGGTCGCCGCGTGCACCCCCGGGCGGGCCGGGGTCAGGGAGTCCAGGGCGCCGCCGGGATGCGCGACCAGGCTGAGCACGGTGCTGCCGCGGGCGCGCAGGCGGCGGTCGAGCTCGAAGGCGAAGGACATCTGCGCCAGCTTCGACCGGCCGTAGGCGCGCTTCGGGCGGTAGTCCCGGGCCGACTGGAGGTCGTCCGGGTCCAGCCGCTCGGAGCGCGCCGCGAAGCTGCCCACCGTCACGACCCGGGCGGCGGGCGCCGCGGACAGCAGCGGCGCCAGGGCCCGGGTCAGCGCGACGTGCCCGAGGTGGTTGACCCCGAACATCAGCTCGTGGCCGTCCTTCGTCGTGCACCGCGGCGGATCGTCGAGCGCGACACCGGCGTTGTGGACCACCGCGTCGAGGCGGTCGAGTCCGAGACCGTCCGCGGCGGTCCGCACGGACGCCAGGTCGGCGAGGTCCAGCCGGAGGTGGCGCAGCCGCGCGCCGGGGACGCGGAAGCGGATCGAGGCCATGGCGGCCGAGGCCTTCGCCCCGTCCCGGCTCCCGAGCACCACGACGGCCCCGGTCCCGGCGAGCTGCTCCGCGACGAAGTAGCCGATCCCGGCGTTGCCCCCGGTGACCAGGAAGGACCTGCCGGCGGCGGAGGGCAGCCGGTGGACGTCCCACGGCCGGCTGGGGTGGGTGGAGGACATGGCGGGGGCTCCTTCGGCTCGGGCGGTGCGTCGTCGGCGACGCACCTCCCGGCCAATGAACAACGCGCCACCCACAGACCGCTGATGGATCACCGTCACCACCGGCAGACCGTCGGCACCGTGCCTAGTACAGGTCGGAGCTGCGGATCGTCGCCCAGCTGATGCTCCGGCCGCCGCTGGGGTTGACGAAGACGACCTTGAGGCCGCCGAGGGCGGAGACCGCGAGGCTGGCGTTCGCGAGGGAGCTGGGCTTGAAGGTGTCGGCGCTCCAGCAGGGGTGGCTGTTGACGTCGTAGACGACGAAGTTCCCGTCGCCCTGCATGATCGCCTTGTAGCCGCAGCCCCAGGTCTTGGGCGCCTGCCACACGGCGTGGACGAGACTCGGGTCCTGGTAGGCCCGGTAGAGGACGAGGTTGCCGTCGTTCTGCAGGACCAGCTGGGTGTCGCCCGCCTCGATGTGGCCGCCGCGGTAGAGGATGCCGGGCTCGTTCAGGTACGCGCTGGGCGGGCCGTCGGCGTGCGCGGTCCCCGCCGACGCCACCGTCCCGACCAGGGCCAGCATGCCGGCCGCGATCCCGAGCACGGTGTGCCGCAGCTTCTTCGTCGTCTTCATGTCCCCGTGTGCCTCTCTCGTCCGTTCGCGCCCGTGAGCGTGTGGGGCGCGCTCTGCGGGATCGATCGTGCGTGACGGCGGTAGACAAACGATCAACGCCCAGGTGGACCGGCGTCAGCCGAGGGCCCTGGGCGAGCGGACCTCGGCCATAGGCCTAAGCGGGCTCCACGTGGCTGTCCGCGGCGGCCGCGGTGGGGGCGGGGACCGTTCGGAGGGTGGGATCGCCGGGGCGGGACTGGGCGAGCAGCCAGTCGTAGACCTCGGGGTCGTCGTACGTCCGGGTCCAGGAGTCGTGGCCGACGCCCGGGTAGCGGGTGAACAGCACCGGGCCGCCCAGTGCGCGCAGCGCGTCGACCAGGCGCTCGGTGTGCGAGACCGGGATGACCTCGTCCTCCTCGCCGTGGAAGGTCCAGACGGGGACGCCGGTCAGGCGCGGAGCGGACTCCCGCAGCCAGGAGCCGCAGACCGGTACGGCGGCGGCGAACCGGTGTGGGTACCGGGCGGCGAGCGCCCACGAGCCGGTGCCGCCCATGCTGAGGCCGGTCACGTACCGGCGGTCCGGATCGATCCGGACCTCCCGCTCCACCTCCGCCAGGAGGGCGGCGAGGCTGCTCAGCTCCGCCACCCAGGAACTGTGGGCCGGGCACTGGGGGGCCAGCACCACGAACGGCAGCCTCGCCCCCTCGGCGATCTGCCGGACCGGGCCGTGCGCGGCCAGGACCGCCGGGTCCTCGCCGCGCTCCAGGGCGCCGTGCAGGAAGAGCAGCAGCGGCCACGGCCCGGGCCCGTCCTGGTAACCGTCCGGCAGCGACAGCAGGTACCCCAGGTCGTTGCCGTCGTCGTCGACGGCGAACCGGCGGTGCTGGAACGGTGCGGACATGGGTTTCCTCCCGGACGCCGGGTCAGGGGCGGGGCCGCCCCCGTCACCTGTACCCGGTCAGCGCCCCGGTATCGCCCGGTGGCGGCCGCGTCAGGAGGTGGTCCGGGCGGTGCAGGTGCCGAGCTGGTCGCCGGGCCGGAGGGTGCCGTCGCCGAAGGTCTGGTTCATGACGGTGGCGAACTCGGGCAGGACGCTCATCCAGATGTCGGAGAGCGCGAGGTTGACGCGCGGCGGCAGCACGGACTGCACGTCCGGGCTGATCCGGGGCCGGGTGGGGATGTTGTACACCGGGAGGCGGGTGCCGGCGGGGTCGCTGCTGGTCTGCACGACGAAGGTGCTGTCGCCGGAGAGGCTGCCTTCGAGGTTCGAGACCTGCACGTAGCGGCCGGAGGCGTCGGTCAGGGTGAAGCCGCCCTTGGCCGCCGTCCGGATGTAGACGGAGTTCGCCAGGGTGACGGGGTTGCCGACGGAGGTGAGGTCGATGGTGACCGTCCCGGTGGCGTCGACGTCCCGGAAGGACGCGGCGTTGCCGCCGGGCGTCAGGGCCTTGAAGGTGATGCCGGGCTTCGCCCAGGTGAGCGTGCACTCGGCGCTGCCGGTGGCCATGTTCAGGGTGACGGGGGCGCCCGCGAAGGCGACGTGGGCGAGGGCTATGGTGCCGACGAGGCCCGCGGCGAGCGCGGCGACGGTTTTCGGGGACATCTGCGGGGACTCCTGGTGTGGCGGGTGGCTCCCCCCGGGCTCCCAGCGTTCCGGGCCCGCTGACGGGCGGCAAACCCGCTGCGCCGAGTAGCGTCATCACCCGCTGTCACGGGCGGCGGGGTCCAGGAGCCCGGGGCGGGTGTCAGGCGACCAGGGCCGCCCGGTAGGCGGTGATCACCAGGTGGACGCGGTCGCGGGCGGCGAGCTTCGCCAGCAGGTGGCCGACGTGGGTCTTGACCGTGCCAGTGCTGACGCACAGCCGCTCGGCGATCTCGGCGTTGGTGAGCCCGCGGCCGATCAGCGTGAGCACCTCCAACTCCCTTCCGGTGACGGCCTGGAGGACCCGCTGCCGCTCGCCGTCACGGTCCGCCGACGGTTCGGCGGGGCCGGTGGCGGCGGCGGTGAACGCGCGGATCAGCCGGCGGGTGACGCTCGGGGCGAGCAGCGCCTCCCCGGCGGCGACCACCCGGATCGCGGTCAGCAGGTCCTCGGGCGGGGTGGACTTGAGCAGGAAGCCGGAGGCTCCGGCGCGCAGCGCGCCGTAGATGTACTCGTCCAGGTCGAAGGTGGTGAGCACGAGGATCCGTACGCCGCTCTCGGCGGTGATCCGCCGGGTGGCCGCCAGGCCGTCGGTGCCCGGCATCCGGATGTCCATCAGGACCACGTCCGGGTGCTCGGTGCGGGCCAGCCGGACGGCCTGCGCGCCGTCGGCGGCCTCGCCCACCACGGTGAACCCGTCGGCGGCGGCCACGATCCCGGCCAGGCCGGCCCGGACCAGCGCCTGGTCGTCGGCGACCACGACCCGGACCGGCGGGGCGGAGCGCTCCCCGGCCGCCGTCATGACGCGGCCTCGACCGCGGCCTCGGCCAGCGGCAGGACGGCCCGGACCCGGAAGCCGCCGTCCGGGCCCGGCCCGGCCTCCAGGCGGCCCCGGTACAGGCCGACCCGTTCGGCGATCCCGGCCAGGCCGTGCCCGCCGCTGCCTGTCGCGATGCCGCCCGTCGCGACGACCGGCGTGCCGCACCCGGGGTCGGTCACCTCCAGCACCAACCGGTCGTCCTCGTACGCCACGTCCACCCGGGCCGAGTCGGTGCGCGCGTGCCTGGCCACGTTGGTCAGCGCCTCCTGGACGATCCGGAACGCCGACAGCTCGACGCCGTCCGACAGCGGCCGCACCCGACCGCCGACCCTCAGCTCGACCCGCACCCCGGCCTCCGCGCTGCTGGCCACCAGCCGTTCCAGGTCGGCGAGTCGGGGCGCGGGGGCGAACTCGGCGCCCGCTCCGCGGTCGGCGCCTTCGGCCGGGGCCCCGCGCAGGACGGTGAGCAGACCGCGCATCTCCACCATCGCGTCCCGGCTCACCGCCTGGATGGCGTCCAGTGCCTGCTCGGCCTTCGCCGGATCCCGGCCGATCACGAAACGGCCGTACCCCGCCTGGACGTTGACCACGCTCATGCTGTGCGCGATCACGTCGTGCAGCTCCCGGGCCAGCCGGATCCGCTCCTCGGCGAGCTCCTCCGCGAGCTCGGCCCTGGCGAGGTCCAGCTGGTGGCGGCGCAGCTCCGCGCCGTACGCGCGGTAGCGGGCCGCCGCGCTGCCGAGCGCCCAGGCGGTGACGACCGCCAGCGCGGCGAACACCAGGTTGTTCCACAGCTCCCGCGAGCCGAACCCGCTCAGCCCGGCGCCCACCAGCCCGAACGCCAGCGCGGCAGCGCCGACCCGCGGCGCGCCGACCGCCGCGACCAGGTAGACCGTCATCGTGGCGGCGAGCACCACCTGGAACCCGGCCAGGTTGGCGATGGTCAGCCGTCCGGCCACCGCCACGACCACCACCCAGGCGGCGAACACCACCCCGGCGGCGGCCACCGGCGCGAGCCGCCGCAGGCCGGCCGCCGCGCCGACGACGACCACGCACCCCAGCACCGCCACCAGCTCGGTCGCGGTCGGCTCGGCGTAGCCCCGGTGGTGCGGGTCGAACACCCGGTAGGCGTCCAGCACCCGCAGCCAGGTGAGCACGGTCAGGGCCAGGGAGACCGCCAGGTCGACCAGAACCCAGTGGCCCGGGCGGAGCCTTCCGGTCACCGGCGGGCGCGGGATGTCGGACATCGCCCCAGGCTAGCGGCGGCCCGCCGCCGGGGCATCGCCCCACAGGCCTACGACCACGGGCAGAGACCGGCCCCCGTCCGATGCCGGGATTCCGCCCACGGTGGGAGGCCGGGCCCCCGGTGCGGACGGGAGCGTGGAGGCACGCCACAAGGAAAGGCAGCACGATGATCGAGGTACGCGACCTCAGCAAGCGCTACGGCGGCACCCTCGCCGTGGACGGACTCACCTTCACCGTCCACCCCGGCCGGGTCACCGGCTTCCTCGGGCCGAACGGCTCCGGCAAGTCCACCACCCTGCGGATGATCCTCGGCCTGGACGCCCCGACCGCGGGGCGGGCCACCGTCAACGGCCGCCCGTACTCCTCGCTGCGCCAGCCGCTGCGCGAGGTCGGCGCGCTGCTGGACGCCGGTGCCGTCCACCCCGCCCGCTCCGCCCGCCACCACCTGCTCGGCCTCGCCGTCACCAACGGCATCGGCCCCCGCCGGGTCCGCGAGGTGCTGGAACTCACCGGTCTGGCGACGGCGGCCCGCCGCCGGGCCGGGCGCTTCTCGCTCGGCATGAAGCAGCGTCTGGGCATCGCCGCCGCCCTCCTCGGCGACCCGCCCGTCCTGCTGCTCGACGAACCCGTCAACGGCCTGGACCCGGAAGGCGTCCAGTGGATCCGCACCCTCCTGCGCGACCTCGCCGCCGAAGGACGGACCGTCCTGCTCTCCTCGCACCTGATGAGCGAAACGGCCCTGACCGCCGACCACTTGGTGGTCATCGGGCGCGGACGGCTCGTCGCGGACCGCTCGACGGCCGACTTCCTCGCCGAGCACGCCCGCACCGACGTCCTGGTGCGCTGCGCCCGTCCGGCGGAGCTGGCCCGGCTGCTGCGCGCGGCCGGGGCGGCCTCCGTCGGCGAGGAGCCCGCCGGAGCGCTGGCCGTCGTCGGCCTGGAGCCGTCCGCCATCGGCGAACTGGCCGCCGGGCACGGCATCGGTGTCCACGAACTCACCGTCCGGCAGGCCTCGTTGGAGCAGGCCTTCATGGATGCCGTCGGCGGCGCGGTCGACTACCGGGCCACCTCCACGTCTTCCGTCACGTCTCCCGGAAAGAGGACCGCATGAGCACCGCACCGACCACCCGGGGCGCCCTGGCCGGGGAGTGGGTCAAGCTGCGCAGCGTCCGCGCGACCCCGCTCGCCGCGGCCGTGGCCCTGGCCGCCGCGCTGTTCATCGGCCTGATCGACTACGCGAGCGCGGCCGACAACTGGGCCTCCTGGAGCGCCGAGCAACGCGAGCGCTTCGATCCGGTCCGCTACGGCTTCTCCGGCGGCTTCTACGTCGCCGTGCTGGCCGTCGGCACCCTGGGCACGCTGGCCGCCTCCAGCGAGTACACCACCGGCCAGATCCGCACCACCCTCGCGGCCGTGCCCCGGCGCGGCCAGGTACTCGTCGCCAAAGCCCTGGTGGTCGGCGGGGTTTCGGCGCTGCTCGGGCAACTGCTCGCCTTCCTGACCTTCCTGCTCGGCCGGCGCGCCCTGAGCGGCCGGCACCTCGCCGTCCCGCTCGGCGCCCCCGGCGTGGCGCGCGCCGTGGTCGGCTGCGGCCTGTTCCTGTCCGCCTTCGCCCTGCTCGGGCTCGCGCTCGGCTTCGTCCTGCGCCACACGGCGGGCGCGGTCGCCGCCCTGTTCGGCCTGTTCTTCCTCTCCCCGATGCTGCTGGCACCGCTCGGCGACGGGGTGTCACGGTTCGGCCTGCAGAGCGTCTTCGAGGGCCTCGGCACCACGGTCGCGTCGGCGGGCGCCGACCGCCTCGGCCCGGTCGGCTGCTTCGCCGCCCTGGCCGGCTACCTCGCCGTCGCCTTCACCCTGGCCGCCCTCGGCCTGTCCCGCCGGGACGCCTGACGCCGGGGCCGGTACGGAGCGGGGGATCCGCCCGTACGCTGAACCCCGTCGTACGGTCGACAGCCTCACCCCGGACGGGCCGCCGCCCCGCCGGGCCGCCACCGACCCCGATCAGCAGGAGGCGACGTGAAAGCGTTCCACCCGACCTTCGGACAGCGGCCCTGGCCGGACGGCCTGTGCGCCCTCCAGGTGTACGCCCTGCCCGACCTGCCGGCGGGCTCGGCCCTGCACACGCTCCTCGCCGGCCTGCGCGAGGCCCTGGCCGGCTTCCCCGTCCTGCCGGTGCCGGACGAGCGGACGCACATCACCCTCGACATGCTCACCTCCGCCCCGGCGGACGCCGTCACCGACGCCGAACGCCGCGACCTCGCCGACCGGTTGCGGGCCGCGGTGGCCGGGAGCGGGCCGATCGCCCTCCAGGCCGGCTCGCCGCTCGCCTACCGCACCGGCGTCCGCCTCGACCTCCACCCCGACGGCGACCTCGCCGCCCTCCAGCACCGCGTCCGCGGCGCCGTCCACCGGGTGTTCGGCCCCGACTCCACCGCGTACCCGCTCGGTGTGCTCCACACCACCGCCGCCTACGCGGCCGCCGACACCGACAGCGACGAGCTGGCGCAGGCCATCCACCGGGTCCGGCCCGGCCACGCCCCGTTCACCGTGAACCGGATCATCGTCAACGAGGTGTTCTGGCGGCGCGTCCCGGTGGCCGGTGCGGACCTGCCGGGGTGGCGGATCTGCTGGGACACCGTCGCCACTGTCCGGCTCGACCAGTAAGCCCTGGTGGTGCCGGCTCCCCTGTGCGGGGACGGGTGTCCTCGTACAGGGGAGCCGGTGGGGGCGGGCACCGTCAGGCGGCGGAGGGCGGGCGGAGACCGGTGAGCAGCTCCCGCAGCTGCGCCGTCTCCTCCGGGGGCAGCGGCAGCAGCGGCGGCCGGGGCGGCCCGGCGGGGCGGTTCCGGATCTCCAGGCCCGCCTTGACGGTCCGGGGGAGGCCGTGCCGGACGATGAACCGCAGGAAGGGCAGCAGCTCCCGCAACAGCGCGTCCGCGCGCTCCTGCTGTCCGCCGACGGCCGCGGCGTGGAGCTCAAGCACCGGCTGCGGGACGAGGCAGGGGGCGGCCGTGCACCAGCCGGCGGCTCCGGCGCGGAAGGCGTCCAGGGCGAGCGGGTTGCTGCCGTTGTAGACGGACAGCTCTCCGCCGGACAGCTCCCGGATGGCGCGGAAGCGGGACACCTCGCCCGAACTCTCCTTGACCATCGTGAGGTTGGGGATCTTCCGGGCGAGCGCGACCACCGTCTCCGGGCGCAGGTCCACGCCGCTGGTGCCGGGGTTGTTGTAGAGCATCATCGGCAGGTCGGTGGCGCGGGCCACCTCGTCGTAGTGCCGGGCGAGTTCGTCCTCGGTCAGCTTCCAGTACACCTGGGGCAGCACCATGATCGCGGTGGCGCCGTGGCGGGCGGCCACCCGGGCGCGGCGGACGGTGCCCTCGGTGCTCCAATGGGAGACGCCGACGAGGGTGGGCACCCGCCCGGCCACCGCGTCCAGGGTGGTCTCGCAGACCGCGTTCCACTCCTTCCCGGTCAGGTAGGCGCTCTCGCCGGTGCTGCCCAGCGGGGCGACGGCGTGGCTGCCGGCGGCGACCAGGTCGCCGGTGAGCGCGCGCAGTGCGGCCAGGTCGACCTCGCCGGTGGCGGCGTCGAAGGGGGTGACCGGGTAGGAGATGATGCCCTGCAGGGGCGGATTGGCCATCAGAGGTCCACCTGTCCGTTGACGCAGTCGGGGTGAGTGCGCAGTGCCTTGCGCGCGTAGTACGCGAAGTTCGCCCGGCTGCGCCGGTCGGTGGAGGTCCAGTCGTGGGCCTCGCGGGCGAGCGCCGGGTCCAGGGGCTGGATGGTCCCCGCCGACATCGCCAGCAGTTGCAGGCGGGCGGCCCGCTCGATGAGCAGCGCCAGGGTGCACGCCTCCTCGATCGTGGAGCCGGTCACCAGCTGGCCGTGGTGGGCCAGCAGGACGGCCCGCTTGTCGCCGAGGGCGGCGGTGATGATCTCGCCCTCCTCGTTGCCGACCGGTACGCCCGGCCAGTCCTTGAGGAAGGCGCAGTCGTCGTACAGCGGTGTGGTGTCCATGTGGGAGAGCACCAGCGGGACTTCCAGCATGGCCAGTGCGGCGGTGTGCAGCGGGTGGGTGTGGATGACGCAGTTGACGTCCGGGCGCGCCCGGTAGATCCAGGAGTGGAAGCGGTTGGCGGGGTTGGGCATGCCCGTGCCCTCCAGGACCTCCAGGTCCTCGTTCACCAGGAGCAGGTTGTCCTCGGTGATCTCGTCGAAGCCCAGGCCCAGGCGCTGGGTGTAGTAGGTGCCCGGTTCGCGCCCGCGGGAGCTGATCTGCCCGGCGAGCCCCGAGTCGTGGCCGCCGTCGTACGCGATCCGGCAGGTGAGCGCCAGTTTCTGGCGCGTGGTCAGTGTCGAGTCCCCGAAGTGCCGGTCCATCTGCCGCGCGGCGCGGTCGACGAGGACGTCCTTCGAGTCCTGCAGGGTGTTCGCCATGTGTGTGCTCCGGTTCTCCGGCCTCGCCCCGGCGGCCAGGCCTGTGTCCGGAGCCGTGGCTCCGGAGGAAACGTTGTTCACCATAGGACACAAGGTTTCCTGCGACAAGGGCGGCAAGGGCGACAGGGGTAGCGAGGGAGCAGGGGCGGGGAGGGCGGCACGGGTCGCGGGGGTGGGCGGGGCGACGGCCGGCGGGCGGGCCTCCCGGGTGGGCCGGCGGCGCCGCGGCGTAGCATGGCCCGCCAGAGGACACGGTGTGTCATCGGAGGTGGATGGCACGGGAGAGGAAGAACCAGTGATCAACCGGGTGCGGCAGCTGCGCAAGGAACGGCTGATGACCCTGGAGGCGCTGGCCGAGCGGTCCGGCGTCACCAAGAGCTACCTGTCGAAGGTCGAACGCGGCCAGAGCGTTCCCTCGATCGCCGTCTGCGCCTCCCTCGCCAAGGCCCTCGAAGTCCCCCTGGACAGCCTCTTCGCCGAGGCCGAGGAGCTGAGCGAGGTCACCGTCACCCGGGCCGCGGAGCGCCAGGCCCTGACCGCCCCGGACGAGCCCGGCACCCGCTACGAGGGGATGGCGCTCGACGCCGGCGCCAAGGGCATGACCCCGTTCATGCTCTACCCGCCGCTCGACGACGGCCCCGCCCCGTTCCGGGACCACCCCGGCGAGGAGTTCGTCTTCGTCCACGAGGGACGGGTCGAACTGGTCCTCCCGTCGCGCGCGATCACGCTCGACCCCGGCGACTGCGTCTACCTCAAGGCCACCACGCCCCACCGGCTGCGCTCGCTGGGGGCCCGGCGCGCCACCGTCCTCCTGCTGGTCTCCAGCGACCACGGGGCTCCGGACGACGCCCGGCCCCCGTACTCCCGGCTGCCCTGAGCCGCGGCGGGCGCGCCTGTCCGGGCTCGCGCTCCGCCGCGGGCGGTGACGCCGAGGTCGCCGCCGGCGCCACCGCCCCGGGGCTCGTCGTCCCGGGTGGGCCGACTACCCGGCGCTCATCCGACGCTCACCTGGCCGTCTTCGACAGCGGCACCGCCAGCTGCATGAGGTTCGGCAGCCGGCCGAGGATGTTGTCGCCGCTGAGGAACAGCAGCCGGTCGCCGAGCCGCGTCACCACGATCTCCTCGCTGTGGTACGGGCCTTGGGGCACCTTCTTCACGTCGACGGCCTCGTCGCCGAGCCCCGGCACCGGCTGCAGCGTCACGGTCAGCGGAATCGCCTTCCCGTCGATCCCCTTGCCGGTGAAGGACGTGCAGCGGTCCGCGTACGCCCGGATCTCGCCGAGCAGCTTGGCCGCGTCGCCGGCGTGGTAGGCGCCCAGGTAGACCTCGACCCTGTTCTCGCCGTCGTAGACCTCGTTCGTCGCGCCCGAGGCCCTGTAGTCCAGGGAGAGGACGCTTCCGGCGAGGCGCATCTGGGTGCACGGCTCCTGGGGCAGGACCGGCTTGGCCGGCTCCTCCAGGACGTAGGTGCCGGAGTCGTTCTCGCTGCCGTTGCCCTCGATCCGCCACCCGGCGGGCAGCGTGGCGGCGGTCGGCAGCAGCTCGCGCAGGGCGGCTCCGGTGGGGATCGGCGGGCCGGTCGGCGTACTGCTGGGCGAGCCGAACGCCGGGGCGCCGGACGCCTGGAGCGTCGGCGTGGACGTCGGGGCGGCACCCGGGGAGCCGGCGCCGCCCGAGGTCGCGGACGGCTTGTCGGGGACGGCTCCCGGGCCGGTTCCCGACCCCGCTCCCGGATCGGAGGAGCACCCGGCGATGACGGCCGCGGCCATCGCGGCCGCGCCGACCACGAGGGGAATCCTGACGTTGTTTCGGACCATGGACACAAGAACCCTTCCGCACAAGCTCACTGACGGTGAGCATCGTGCCCGATCCAGTTGGCCCGGGACATGAGTATCCGTACTCAACTCCTGCCGCCCCACCCGCCTCAGGAACCTGGCGACGCGGCAGCCCCTCGGGCGGCAGACCAGCCGAACGGGTGAATCCGGCGACGGCCGTGCGCCGCCCGCCCGCTTGGCATATGCGCTGAACCATGCCCGGAACGTGCTCGAAAAGTCCCCGTTCGACCCGGGCTCGCCCGGAGGCGAATCCACTTGAACGCCGCGCTCGAACAGCACCATCATCGGACGCCCAGCCGCCCGTAACGACTCCGTCGGACCGGTCAACTCAGCCTGAGGAAAGGCCACTTGAGCTTTCCTGTCGGCCGGGACCGGTGAGTCCGCACGTCCGCGCACCGCTCCGCTCCTGGAGGATCTGTGGCCTGTTCCCCCGCCCCGTCGATCCACGTCCCACCCGTCCCCGGGGCCCTGGTGGCCCGCCTGCCGCTGGCCCCCGCCCCGCGCGAGGAGGCGAACGCTTGAGCACCACGACGGCGTCGGCCGAGGCCGCCGACGAGGAACTGCAGTGGCTCGCCGACGGACGCCGCATCGAGGCGATCGAGGCGATCAGCGTCAGCGCGATGGCCCGCCGCCTGCCCGCGCTCGTCGTCCGCGCCTTCCGCCTCGGCTGGCGCATCGACCGCACCTCTGTCGCGCTGCTCCTGACCTGCCAGGCCGTCTCCGCGGTGCTCGGCGCGGCCGGCCTGTTCGCGACCACCGGCACCATCTCGGCCCTGTTCGGCCCGGGGCAGGTCGGCGACAAGCTCACCCGCGCGGCGCCGTCGATCCTGGTCATCGCGGCGGCGGCCGGCGCCCGCTCCCTGCTGGGCATCACGATCCGGACCGTCACCATCCACCTGTCGCCCCGCATCTCCCGGGAGGCGGAGGCCGCGGTGCTGCGCGCCACCGTGGCGGCCGAACTGACCGCCTACGACCACGCCGGCTACAACGACGAACTGGAGGCCGCCGACCGCGGCGCCGAGGTCTGCGTGGACATCGTCGGAGAGGCGCAGAACCTGCTCGCCTCCCTCGCCTCGCTCCTCGGCGCGGCCGGCGTGCTGACCGTGCTCCACCCCGCCCTCCTGCCGCTGCTGGTGCTGGCGGCGCTGCCCCAGGGCATCGCGTCGGTGCACGCCGCCCGGGTGCAGTTCCTGGCGAACCGGGCGGCCGTCGGCGACCGCCGGATCATGGCGAACCTGCGCTGGTACATCCACCTCAAACGCAACGCCGACCAGGTCCGCTCCGACACCATGGGCGAGTTCCTGCTCGTCAAGTACGACCAGGTCGGCCGGCGGCTGGACGCCACCTCGCGCCGCGCGGCGATGCAGAGCGCCCGGGTGTCGGTGATCGGGGCCGCCGCCTCCGGCCTCGGCACCGCGGTGGTGTGGGCGGCGATGCTGTGGCTGGTCAGCACCGGCCGGATGAGCCTGCCGCGCGGCGGAGCGGCGGTGTTCGCCCTGACCGCTGTCAGCACCAGCCTGCGCGGCATCGTCGGCTACGGCGCGGACCTCTTCCGCACCGGCATGTACCTGGACGACTGGTCGAGCTTCCTCGACACCGCCGGCGGCCACCGGCCCAAGCGCGGCACCGGGACGCCCGAGGCCCCGCGCCGGATCGCGGTGGAGAACCTCGACTACGCCTACCCCGCCTCCGACCGCAAGGCGCTGGACGGGGTGAACCTGCACGTCGAACGCGGCGAGATCCTGGCCCTGGTGGGGGAGAACGGCTCCGGCAAGACCACCCTCTCCAAGCTCCTGGCAGGGCTCTACCTGCCCGACGCCGGAGCGGTGCGGTGGGACGCGGCCGACACCCGCGACCTCGACCCGCACGCCCTGTGGCGCCAGGTCGCCGTCGTCCCCCAGGATTACGCCCGCTGGCCGCTGACCTGCCGCGAGAACATCACCCTGGGCCAGCCCACCGCCGACGGCGACGCGGCGGTGCTGCGCGCCGCCGACGCCTCCGGGGCGGCCGACGTCGTCGCCCGGCTCCGCCGGGGCCTGTCCACCCTGCTCGCGGTGGAGTGGATGGGCGGCGAGGAACTGTCCGGCGGCCAGTGGCAGCGCCTGGCCATCGCCCGGGCGTTCCACCGCGAGGCCGGGCTGCTCGTCCTGGACGAGCCGACCGCCGCCCTCGACCCGCGCGCCGAGCACAGGATCTTCCAGAACCTGCGGGCGGTCGCGCGGGAGCGGGCGGTCGTCCTGGTCACCCACCGGCTCACCAACGTGGCCGTCGCCGACCGGATCGTCGTCCTGGAGGACGGGAAGGTCCTCCAGGAGGGCACGTTCGCGGAGCTGGTGGCCGAGGAGGGCGGCCGGTTCAGGGAACTGTGGGACCTGCAGAACGAGCGCACCGGCCTCCCAGCCCAGCGTGGAGGTGCCGCGGTCCGGTGCGCTGTGCCGGAGGAGGACGCGTCGTGAAGTCCCGCATCCGGTAACGGTAGTGGACCGACAGGCCCTGGACGTTCCGGCGGTGCCGACCGGGTTCAGCGGAACGCGGCGGCGTGCCGGGCGGCCCAGTCAGCGAAGGTGCGCGGGGCGGTGCCGAGGACCCGCCGCACGTCCGGGCTGACGCGCAGCTCGGCGGGGTTCGGGGAGCCGAGGATGTCCAGGGTGTCCTCGGCGAGCTCCACCGGCATGCTCCGGGCCATGGCGGCCCGGGCCTCGTCACGGGTGAGGTCGTGGAACCGCACCGGCGTGCCCAGCGCGGCGGCGACGGCCTCCGCCTGCCGGCGCGGGGTGATCACCTCCGGACCGGTCAGCTCGTACACGGCGCCGGTGTGCCGGTCGTCCACCAGGCAGGCCGCCGCGACCTCGGCGATGTCCGCCGGGTCGACGATCGGCACACCGACGTCGCCGAAGGGGGCGGCGACGACCCGGTGCGCGCGGACGGACTCGGCCCACCACAGGGCGTTGGAGGCGAATCCGCCCGGCCGCAGGATGCTCCAGTCCAGGCCGGAGTCCCGCAGCGCGTCCTCCACCGCGCGCATCGCGATCCGCGTCGGGCCGAAGGGCCTGGTCGCCACGCCCTGGGAGGAGAGCAGGACGATCCGGCGGACCCCGCCGGCCGCGGCCCGGCCGATGATGTCGGCTGGGCCGGCTCCGGCGGCGTGCAGGTCGCCGGACAGCAGCAGGAACAGCGCCTCCGCCCCGGCCAGCGCCGGTGCGAGGCCGGCCGGATCGGCGAGGTCGGCCGTCACGTGGCGGACACCGTCCGGTACGGGCGCCGCGTGCCGCGACACGGCCGTCACCGGCAGGCCCGCCTTCGCCAGCGCCCGCGTCAGCGGTCGGCCCACATTCCCGGTAGCCCCGGTCACCACGATCATGGTCAGCTCCTTTTGCCCGATGGACTCTGTGGCCTTCACGCTAGGAGCGGCGGCTAACCCTTGGTAAGGACGTACCTTGACGTAAGCTCAGCACATGGAGGTAGGTGCGCAGGACAAGCAGGTCGAAACCGGGCGGCGGTATGAGGTGTTTCACACCGACTGCCCCGCGCGCGACATGGTCGACCACGTGACCAGCAGGTGGGGCATCTGGGTGCTGATCTCCCTGCGGGCCAACGACCTCCGGTTCTACGAGCTGCGCGAGAGCATCCAGGGCATCAGCGAGAAGATGCTCGCCCAGACCCTGCGCGCGCTGGTCCAGGACGGCCTGGTCTGGCGGAAGGTCGAGCCGACGACGCCGCCCCAGGTCACCTACGGGCTGACCGAGTTCGGCCGGGACCTCGGCGAGCCGCTGGAGGACCTGTTCGGCCGGATCACCCGACGGCTGCCGCCGCGCGGCTGACGGTTCGCCCGGGTCGGGCTCGGCCGTCGGTGCTCGTCGGGACGGACGTGTTGCCCGTACGGGCAGTGCATCGTGCCCTCGCGCCCCTTACCCGCGACCGCCGCACCGGGTATGTAGGGGGAACACCACGAAACTGCCGTCCCCACGAGCGGAGTTCCATGCACGCGCACGAGCCGACGAAGGACGAGAAGCAGCCGCAGCGCACCCCCAGGAGCGCGGCCACACGGTCCGGGGAGGCCCCGGGCGGCGGCCAGGCGCCCGACCAGCTCCTCGGGCTGCAGCGCACCGTCGGCAACGCGGCCGTCGTCCGGATGCTCCAGCGGAGCGGGCACGGGCACCGGCACGGCGCGGGCTGCGGCCACCAGCCGCCCGTGGAGGAGCCGGTGCAGCGCTCCGCCGTGCACGACGTGCTGCGCACGCCGGGCAGGCCGCTGGACGAACCGCTGCGGCGGGACATGGAATCCCGCTTCGGCGCCGACTTCTCCGACGTCCGTCTGCACACCGGCTCCGCGGCCCGCGACTCCGCCGCCGAGGTGGGCGCCCGTGCCTACACCTCCGGCAGCCACGTCGTCATCGGCGACGGCGGCGCTGACAAGCACACCCTCGCCCATGAGTTGACGCACGTCATCCAGCAGCGCCAGGGTCCGGTGGCCGGTACGGACAACGGGTCCGGGCTGAGCGTCTCCGACCCCGGGGACCGCTTCGAGCGCGAGGCCGAGGCCAACGCGGTCCGGGTGATGAGCCGGATGCCCGAGCAGAGCGACCACGGCCTCGAAGAAGCCCCCGTCCAGCGGAAGGCGGACACCACGGCCCGGGGTACGGCGCGCGCCGCCGGCGCGACGGCCGTCCAGCGCTACGCCCAGGTCACCACCGAGGAGTTGGGGCCGGCACGGGTCTCGCAGAACGGCCTCTACCTCCTGACCGCCGATCCCGCGGCGGACACCACCGTCATCTGGGTCGCGGAGGGCGCCCCGGCGCCCCGGTACTGCAAGGCCACCGGGCAGAGCGGGCAGATCGGGGGACGCACGTACGCGGAGTACGAGCCGAAGACGTCCTTCCTCGCGGACTGTGCCCACACCGCCGAGGAGATCATGCACCGGCAGCGGCTGGCCCTGGGGCAGGACGCCAGCGAATTCGCCCTGGGCGGCCACCAGTTCGGCCTGGGCGACGCGGAGAACGCGCAGGGAGCGGCGGCCTACGCGAACGCCCGGCCCGGCGGCCCGAACGCGAACGGCGAGGAACGGCCGGGCCCCGGCCAGGCGTTCGCCATCGTGGAGACCGCGTGGGACGAGGACTTCGAGCACCCCGACAACACCAGCGGGTGGCCCTACCACGTGGCGGCCGTCGTCGCCGAGGACGGCGACGACCGGATCACCGTGGAGCAGGCCGCGGACGGCAACGACGCCAAGGCCCGGCAGGGGTACGAGGGCATCGTCGACATCTATACGGCGGGCACGGACCCGACCAACGGGCAGGCGCTGCCGCACAGTTTCCACGGGCGGAACACCGGCGGCCCGGTGCAGCACTTCTCGGCCGGCGCGATCACCGTCATCCTCCAGCCGATCAACGTGGGCGCCCTGAACAAGGAGGGCGGCAGCCGGAAGCTCATGTGATCCGACCTGACCCGCCTGCTCTGAACTCTGACGCGAACTCGCCTGCTGTTACAAGGAAGTGACGTTCCGTCCACAACCGAAGTGCCCAGCGGGGCGTCCCTATAGGTGACAGAGCCCGAGTCACGTCGATCGCATCGGTCGGGCCTCGGGCCAAACCCTCCTGTGAAAGGAGTGCACCCGTGATCGTCTCCAAGCGGAACTCCCTGCGCCTGGCCGCCGTGGCCACCCTCAGCGCGCTCACCGTCGGGCTGGCGGGCACCGCCATGGCGGCCACCCCGGCCGTCCAGCCCGTGTCCGCCGCGCAGGCCGGCATCACCGCCAAGCCGTCGGTCTCTTCCGTCCAGGCGTGGCAGCTGTTCCGGGTCACCGGCACGACCACCGGCCTCAAGGCCGGAAGCACGGTGACCCTGCAGCAGAAGCAGCACGGCGCGTGGGTCACCCTGCCCGCCTCCGTCCACACCAACAGCAAGGGTTCCTACTCGCTCGGCGTGAAGCTCGGCATCAAGGGCCTGAACGAGCTGCGCATCGTCAGCGGCAGCACCGCCTCGCCCGTGTTCACCGTCACGGTGCGCTGACCCGCACTCCCCGACGCGGACCCGCACGGCGTGCCGAGGTGGCCCGGCCCTGACGCCGGGCAGCCGGATCGGTGCCGTGCGGGTCCTGGCGTGCTCGTACGGCCCGGTATCGGGAGATGCCCGGGCCGTACGCCGCTCGACCGGGAGGCGGTGGTGCCGCGCTGTCGCCGGTCCTCTGGATGGGTGTACCGAGTGCGTCGAACAGGCCGAGGGCCAGGCGCAGTTCGTGTTCGGCCCGGGGCGGGTGGCTCCTGGTG
>NZ_JBHVEU010000138.1:0-19182 GCF_042802075.1 Kitasatospora sp. NPDC057518 | reverse complement strand
GTGGTGGGCAGTCCGGCCTCGGCGAACAACTCCTTGTTGTAGTAGAGGACGCGGCCGTCGGTGCCCCAGGGGATGCCGTACAGCTCGTCCTCGAAGCCGGCGAGTTGCCGTACCGCCTCGGGGATCCGTCGCGCCGCGAGGGGAGACCAACGTGACACCGACGGCCGCAGCCAGCGCCGCCATCCGCACCGACGAGCCCACCACCGACCCCGCCGCGGCCAGTGCCGCGGCCGCCGAAGCCCAGGCACCCGCCCCCACGGGACTGCCCGGCAACGGCGACGACGACCCCGACGAACGCACCGCGGCGGACCCCGCCGCTCCCGGCCGATCCCCATCGGCCACATCTCCCACAGGCGCCCGCTTCACGAGGCCCGGGGGGATGTTCTCCTCCCTTCGCGTTCGCAACTACCGCTACTACTTCGCCGGCCAGGTGGTGTCCAACACCGGCACCTGGATGCAGCGCATCGCCCAGGACTGGCTGGTGCTGAGCCTCACCGGCAGCCCGCTCGCGGTCGGCATCACCACCGCCATGCAGTTCCTGCCGATGCTGCTGCTCGGACTGTTCGGCGGCGTGCTCGCCGACCGGATGCCCAAGCGCCGGCTGCTGATCTACACCCAGGGCGCGATGGGCCTGCTGGCCGTCGGCCTCGCGGTGCTGACCGTCGGCGGCGTGGTGACGCCGTACTACGTGTACGCCTTCGCGCTGCTGCTCGGCCTGGTCACCGTGGTGGACAACCCGACCCGGCAGGCCTTCGTCTCCGAGATGGTCGGCCCGAAGGACCTGGCCAACGCCGTCAGCCTGAACGCCGCCAACTTCCAGACCGCCCGGCTGGTCGGCCCCGCCGTCGCGGGCCTGCTGATCGCCGCGGTCGGCAGCGGCTGGGCGTTCGCCGTCAACGCGCTGTCCTTCGCCGCCGTGATCGGCGGGCTGCTCGCGATGCGGGAGTCCGAACTGCGCCCGACCGCGCCGATCGCCCGCGAGAAGGGGCAGTTGCGCGAGGGCCTGCGGTACGTCAGGGAGCGGCCCGAGCTGCTCTGGCCGATGGTGCTGGCCGGGTTCATCGGCACCTTCGGCTTCAACTTCCCGACGCTGCTCTCCGGTTTCGCGTACGACACCTTCAAGGTGGGCGCCGGCCAGTACGGCCTGCTGAACACCGCGATGGCGATCGGCTCGCTGGCGGGTGCGCTGCTCGCCGCCCGCCGGGGCGTGCCGCGGCTGCGCCGGCTGGTCGGCGCGGCGCTGGCCTTCGGAGCGCTGGAGGTGGTCGCCGCGTTCGCGCCCGACTACTGGACCTTCGCGCTGCTGCTGATGCTCATCGGGGTGTTCGGGCTGAGCTTCAACACCTCCGTCAACTCCATGCTGCAGTTGTCCACCGACCCCGAGATGCGCGGCCGGGTGATGGGCCTGCTGGTGCTGGTCTTCACCGGCGGCACGCCGATCGGCGCCCCGGTCGTCGGCTGGGTGACCGCCTCGTACGGGCCCCGGCTCGGCCTGCTGGCCTGCGGACTGGTCTCCGCGGCGGCGGCCGGCGCGGTCGGCCTGGTGCTGGCCCGCAGCGCGGACCTGCGGGTGCGGTTCGACCTGCACCCGGGCCGCGGCGGCCGGGTGGTGGCCTTCGTGCCGCGGACCGGTGCGGCGAGCAAGTCGGAGCTGGCGGCGGCCTGCTGATGCCGTGTCAGGCCCCCGGGGGCGCCCCGGGGGCCCGGATGGTTCAGGAGCCCGGACGGTTCAGGGGCGGACGGGTCAGAGCCGGATCTCCAGCACCTGGCCGGGCCAGAGGCCGTGCGGCTGCTCGACCTCGAACGTCACGGTCTCGGTGAAGCCGAGCGCCCGGTAGAGCCCGACCAGCTTGCGGTCGGCGCCGCCGTAGCAGTCCACCCGGAGCAGGCCGATGCCGCGCCGGCGGGCCTCCTCGATCGCGTCGGCGATCAGCGCGGCGCCGATGCCGGAGCCCTTGCGGGTGCGGTCGGTGACCAGGTTGCGGACGTACAGCTCGCGCTCGTCCACGGCGGGGATCCACCGGCCGCGGTCCTCGGAGACCACGCAGCAGCCGACCGTACGGCCGTCCTCGTCCACGGCGAGGCGGATCAGGAACGGCTCCTCGGCGTACGAGGAGACCTGGTCGATCCGGGCCTGGTTGGTGCTGAACGGCTGGTCGCCCCACTGGCCGGTACGGCCCTGGGCGGTCAGCCAGGAGACGGCGCCGTCGAGCAGGGACAGGATGTCGGGGACGTCCGCGGACCCCCCGTTGCGGATCTTCATGGAAGACCGTTCTACCCCAGACGGCCGGTCGCGGGAAGATTGATCCATGAGGTTGTTCGTGGCGGTGCTGCCGACGACCGAGGCGCTGCAGGGGCTCGCGGACGCGGTCGCGCCGCTGCGGGAGCTGCCGGGGGCGGAGCGGCTGCGCTGGACCGGCGCCGAGGGCCGGCACCTGACCCTGGCCTTCCTGGGCGAGGTGGCCGCCGAGCGGCTGCCGGAGCTGGCGGCGGGCCTGGCCGCCGTCGCCGAGGTCAACCCGGTGCACCGGCTGCGGATCGCGGGCGCGGGGCGGTTCGGCGACCGGGTGCTCTGGGCCGGGGTCGAGGGCCAGGCCTGGGCGCTGCGCCGGCTGGCCGAGGCCGTCACGGGGGCCACCGCCGAGGTCACCGGGGCGACCGACGACTTCGCCTTCCACCCGCACCTCACCCTCGCCCGGGCGGGCTCCTCGCGCGGGCACCGGCGGGCCGTGCAGCGGGTCGCGGCGGCCGAGCTGGACGGCCTGGTGGCGGCGCTGGCCGACTACCGGGGGCCGGAGTGGGAGGCCGCCGAGCTGCACCTGGTGCGCAGCGACCAGGGCGGCGGCTCCGCGCGCTACGTGTCGCTGCGCACCTGGGCGCTGGCCGACTGGGGCTGAGGGCTGAGGGCTGAGCGCTGAGCGCCGCGGGGCGGGCCGTGGGGGGCGGTGGGGCAGGGGCCCGGCGGAGTCCGGGGTGAGCCGGAGGTACGCTCGTTGACCGTGGATCCCAAGACTCGTATGCGCATCGTCTCCGGCACCCTGGTGCTGATGCTGGTCGTCGTGCTGATCAGCTCGCTGGTCGGCCGCTGAGGCCTGCCTGAGGCCCGTCCGGGGCCTGCCTGAGCCTGCCTGAGGCCCGCCCGGGCACAGACACGCCCCAGGACCCCGGGAACGGCGAGAGGGCCACCGCCCGTCGGCGGTGGCCCTCGGCCGTGTCCTCGGGGGACCGGGTCAGACCTGCGCGAGCTGCTCGACCACGTAGTCGATGCAGTGGGTGAGCGCCTCGACGTCCGCCGGGTCGATCGCCGGGAACATCGCGATGCGCAGCTGGTTGCGGCCCAGCTTGCGGTACGGCTCGGTGTCCACGATGCCGTTGGCACGCAGTGCCTTGGCGACCGCGGCGGCGTCCACCGACTCGTCGAAGTCGATGGTGCCGACCACCTGGGAGCGCTCGGCCGGGTTCGCCACGAAGGGGGTCGCGAACGGGGACTTCTCGGCCCAGGAGTACAGCCGGGACGAGGAGTCGGCGGTGCGGGCGACCGCCCAGTCCAGCCCGCCGTTGCCGTTCAGCCACTCCAGCTGGTCGGCCAGCAGGAAGAGGGTGGAGAGCGACGGGGTGTTGTACGTCTGGTCCTTCGACGAGTTGTCGATGGCCGTCGGCAGCGAGAAGAACGGCGGGATGTAGCGGCCGGAGGCGGCGATCTCGGCGGCGCGCTCCAGGGCGGCCGGGGAGAAGGTGGCCAGCCACAGGCCGCCCTCGGAGGCGAAGGACTTCTGCGGGGCGAAGTAGTAGACGTCCGTCTCGGTGATGTCCACCGGCAGGCCGCCGGCGCCCGAGGTGGCGTCCACCAGGACCAGCGAGCCCTCGTCGGCGCCGGCCGGGCGCGCGATCGGCATCGCGACGCCGGTCGAGGTCTCGTTGTGGGTGAGCCCGTAGACGTCCACGCCGGCCTCGGCGACCGGCAGCGGGTGGGTGCCCGGGGCGGTCTTGATCACGGTCGGCTCGCCGAGCCACGGCGCGGCCTTGACCGAGGAGGCGAACTTCGAGGAGAACTCGCCGAAGTCCAGGTGCTGGGACTTCTCCCGCACCAGGCCGAAGGCGGCGATGTCCCAGAAGGCGGTGGAGCCGCCGTTGCCGAGGACGACCTGGTAGCCGTCCGGCAGCGAGAACAGGCTGCTCACGCCCTCGCGCACGCGCTTGACCACGTTCTTGACCGGGGCCTGGCGGTGCGAGGTGCCGAGCAGGGAGGTCTGGGTGGCGGCGAGGGCACTCAGGGCCTCGGGGCGCACCTTGGACGGTCCGCAGCCGAAACGGCCGTCTGCGGGCTTGATGTCAGCGGGGATCTGGATCTGAGCCACGCGCGCAGCCTACCGGCCGGGGGCCCGGCGGGGTACGGCCGTCCGCCCGCTGAGACCGCGGTCACGGTTGCTCGGGGAGCCGCCCGGAAACGTGCGGCAGCGGGCCCGGCCGGAGCCGGACCCGCTGCTCAGGGGCACTGACCGGACGCTCGTCCGGTATTCGCCGACCGGGGGGTCAGCGGGCGATGGCGTCCCAGCCCTCGATCTCCTCGGGGCGGCGCGGGCCGGGGCCGATGTAGCGCGCGGAGGGGCGCACGAGCCGGCCCGTGCGCTTCTGCTCCAGGATGTGCGCCGACCAGCCGGCCGTCCGGGCGCAGGTGAACATCGAGGTGAACATGTGCGCCGGGACCTCGGCGAAGTCCAGCATGATGGCGGCCCAGAACTCGACGTTGGTGGCCAGCACGCGGTCGGGGCGGCGGTTGTGCAGCTCCTCCAGCGCGGCCTTCTCCAGCGCCTCGGCGACCTCGAAGCGCGGCGCGCCGAGCTCCTTGGCGGTGCGGCGCAGCACCCGGGCGCGCGGGTCCTCGGCGCGGTAGACGCGGTGGCCGAAGCCCATCAGGCGCTCGCCCTTGTCCAGGGCGTTCTTGACCCAGGCGGTGGCGTCGCCGGTGCGCTCGATCTCCTCGATCATGCCGAGCACGCGGGACGGCGCGCCGCCGTGCAGCGGGCCGGACATCGCGCCGACCGCGCCGGAGAGCGCGGCCGCGACGTCGGCGCCGGTGGAGGCGATGACCCGGGCGGTGAAGGTGGAGGCGTTCATGCCGTGCTCGGCGGCGGAGGTCCAGTAGGCGTCGACGGCCTTGACGTGCTTCGGGTCCGGCTCGCCGCGCCAGCGGATCATGAACCGCTCGACGACCGTCTCGGCCTTGTCGATCTCGCTCTGCGGGACCATCGGCAGGCCCTGGCCGCGGGCCGACTGGGCGACGTAGGAGAGTGCCATCACGGCGGCCCGGGCGAGGTCGTCGCGGGCCTGCTCAGCGTCGATGTCCAGCAGCGGCTTGAGGCCCCAGACCGGGGCGAGCATGGCGAGCGCCGACTGCACGTCGACCCGGATGTCGCCGGAGTGCACCGGGATCGGGAACGGCTCCGCGGCCGGCAGGCCGGGGTTGAACTTGCCGTCCACCAGCAGGCCCCAGACGTGGCCGAAGGAGACGCTGCCCACCAGGTCGTCGATGTCGACACCGCGGTACCGCAGGGCGCCGCCCTCACGGTCGGGTTCGGCGATCTCGCTCTCGAACGCGACGACTCCCTCAAGCCCGGGTACGAAATCGGACATGCGACGGCTCCCTCAGTTCTGTGATCGGCGCTCCGCCGTGGTGGGGCGGCGCGCCAGTGACCGAATGGTGTTTGGCACTCGGTGCCAGGGTGACAGGCACGGGGTGCATTGCGCCATACACCACCATGGTGATGTTTCCCGTCGACCCGTTTGACTTTCCCTGCCGGAGGGGCCGGCCGGGCCCGTGGCGCTCCCGGAACCCCTGGAATCGCCGGAACCAAACGTCCGGTTCCGGACAATTCCCCGCAGGGCGGGCGGCCGAGCGGTGGAGGGTCACCTGATCTCCCACCGGGGTTTGTCCGGAGGTAGCGGTGCCCGCTGCTTGTCGTACGGGATGATGTTGGCGTGCAGACCCCGGATCGCGCCCAGTCGACGCCCCCGAGCCCCGCCAACCGGACCCTGGCCGACGAGGCCCGCCCCGGCCCGGACCTCACCGTGATGCGCAAGCACTACAGCCACGAGGGCCTGGTCGAGGAGCAGCTCGCGCCCGAGCCGATCGGCCAGTTCACCCGCTGGTTCCACGACGCCGACGACGCCGGGGTGGTGGAACCCAACGCGATGGTGCTCTCCACCGCCGACGCCGAGGGGCGGCCCAGCTCGCGCACCGTCCTGCTCAAGGGCTACGACCTGCGCGGCTTCGTGTTCTTCACCAACTACGGCTCCCGCAAGGGCTCCGAGCTGGCCGCCAACCCGCATGCCGGGCTGCTGTTCCCGTGGATCGCGCTGGCCCGCCAGGTGATCGTCCAGGGCCGGGTGGAGAAGGTCGGCCGGGACGAGACCGCGGCCTACTTCCGCACCCGCCCGCACGGCTCCCAGCTGGGCGCCTGGGCCAGCGAGCAGTCCAGCCCGGTCGGCGGCCGGGAGGTCCTCGAACAGCGGTACGCCGAGCTGGAGCGCCGCTACCCGGAGGGCGAGGGCGTGCCCGTCCCGCCGTTCTGGGGCGGGTACCGGGTGGTCCCGCGGAGCGTCGAGTTCTGGCAGGGCCGGGAGAACCGGCTGCACGACCGGCTCCGCTACGTCGCCGACCCGTCCAGCCCGACGGGGTGGCGGGTGGAGCGGCTCTGCCCGTGATCCGTTCGGCCCACAGGCTCCGCGCGGCGCTCGCGCGGAGCTGATGGACCGTCATCCCCCGGGTGTAGGATGCCCGTCGCGGACCTGGGTCGATGCACTTGCGGCCGGCAGCCCGCTGTGCCGACACGATCGAGTGAGGGACTGATGGGCGTCACCGGTGCGGAAACCGCCGCTGGACTCGGCTCTGACCTGGTCGACGTCGCCGCCCTGCCGCTCGACGAACTCGACGCCCTGCCCGACACCGTCCTCGGCGACCTGCTGCGCCGGGTGGTCGCGGACGCCCTGACCCCCGGCGCGGAGCCGCTCGCCGCCTTCCAGTCGGCGCTCGACCGGTAGCGCGCCGCCCGGCGCGCCCGCGCCCCCGCCCGGCGTCCGCGCCCTCCGTTCACCGTCCGCGCCCCTCGCCCGGCGTGTCGGGCCCGACGGGCGCCCGCGCCCCCGCCGGCGCGCCCCCGAGCGCCGGAGCGCCCCCGAGCGCCGGAGCGCCCCCGGTCGGGGGAGTGCGCCTGGCCACCGGCTAAACCCCACGCGGCCGCCGAATCCCCCAACTCCCCTGCACTGGCGGTGGAGTTCGCGACATGCTGGGGTATGAAACCAGCGCCGTCGCGGACCGTCGGGCACGGGGGGAACAGGTGATGGAGCACGAACAGCACCGGCCGTACTTCTTCTTCAGCTACGCGCGTCGGGACTACGAGGCCGAGGACGCCTTCGTCAACCAGTTCTTCAACGACCTGCGGGACGAGCTCGGCCGGCTGGTCGGCACGGGCGTGCGCATCGAGGAGCTGGCCTACCGGGACACCGAGCGGCTGCGGCTGGGCGACGACTGGGCGGAGAAGCTGGCGACGATGCTCGGCCGCAGCCGGACCATGGTCGCGCTCTACTCCCCGGCCTACTTCGCCAGCCTCTACTGCGGCAAGGAGTGGACCGCCTTCCGCGGCCGGGTCCGGCGCCACCACGAGGACACCGGGGAGCTCATCCCGGCGCTCGTCCCGGTGCTCTGGGAGCCCGTCGAGCCGGGCGGCCTGGCCGACGAGGTGAACAAGATCCAGTGGGCCCAGCCGGACATGGGCGAGGCCTACGCCCGGTACGGCCTGCGGGCCCTGCTGCGCACCGCGCAGAGCGGGGCGTACGAGCAGGTCGTCCGGGTGGTCGCGGAGCGGGTCCGGGACGCGGCCGCGCGCCGGCTCGGCGTGCTGCCCGAGTTCGACCTCGGCGCCGTACGCGGCTACTTCCCGCCCCCGGCGGCGCCGCCGGTGGCCTCCAGCCCCGGGATGGTGCGGCTGTTCATCGCGGCCGGGCGGGCCCCGGAGGCGGCTGCGGGCGACTCCCGCGCGGGCGGCTGGTACGGCGCCAAGCCGTGGCACTGGGCGCCGTACCACCCGCCCGTCCAGCCGTCCCTGGCGGCCCGCGCCCAGCAGGTGATCACCGGCGCCGGGCACACCACCACGCTGGAGGAGGTCGACACCGCGCTCGCCGAGAAGCTCGACCAGGCCCGCGAGGACAGCCAGGTGAGCATCCTGCTGGTGGACCCGTGGGTGGCCGGCGGCGAGCGCTACCGCTCCGCGCTGCGCGCGTACGACGAGCAGAACCACCCGGTCACCGGCGTGATGGTGCCCGCCGGCAGCGACGACCCGGCCGACGGGCCGGAGCGCGACGCGCTCTGGGCGGGCGTGCGCGACGTCTTCCGGCGCAACTGGCTGCGCCGGAGCGACCTGGAGCACTTGTTCCGGGTCAAAGTGAGCCGGGAGAGCTTCGACAGCGACCTCACCATCATGGTGACGGTCGCTCAGAACAAGCTCATGGACGACAACCTGGATTGGGGGGACGATGGCGGCGGCGCCTTCGGCTTCGGTCCGGGCGGCGGCCCGGACACCGGTCCGGCGATGCCCGGACTGGCCATCCCGGCCGGACCGCCGGGGCCCCGCCAGGGGCCCGCACACACCGACCGGGGCCTCCCGGGTTCCACGGACCTGCCGCACCAGAGCCGGGGCAAGGACACCGCCGCCCCGCTGAGGGGGGAGAAGCACGATGACCACTGAGCCCGGCGCGGAGCCGGAGCGCGGCGGACCGGGATCGGTCGTCACGTTCTACTCCTTCAAGGGCGGCACCGGCCGCACCATGGCGCTCGCCAACGTCGGCTGGATCCTCGCCAGCCGCGGCCTGCGCGTCCTGGTCGTCGACTGGGACCTGGAGGCGCCCGGCCTCCACCGGTACTACCACCCGCTGCTGGTCGACCCGGAACTGCACTCCACCGACGGCCTGATCGACCTGCTGCGCTCCTACGTCAAGCAGGCGCTGCCCTCCGCCACCGGGCCGGTCGGGCAGTCCCCGGCCGACTGGCTGGACGAGCCCGGGCGCCTGGACGGCTACGTCTGCGGCCTCGCCCTCGACCTGCCGCCCGGCGGCCGGCTCGACTTCCTTCCCGCCGGCCGGCAGAACGCCGCCTACGGCGCGGCCGTCACCAGCTTCAACTGGCGCAGCTTCTACTACGGCCGGGACATCCGCGGCGGCGAGTTCCTGCGCGAGCTGCGCGAACGCTGGGCCCGCGGCTACGACTACGTGCTCATCGACAGCCGCACCGGCGTCAGCGACACCTCCGGCATCTGCACCGTCCTGATGCCCGACACCGTGGTGGACTGCTTCACCTTCAGCGTCCAGAACATCCGCGGCGGCGTCGACGCCGCCCGCGCCATCGCCGAGGCCGAGGAGCGGGCGATCCGGGTCCTGCCGGTGCCGATGCGGGTCGAGGACGCCGAGCAGGAGCGCCTGGAGGCCGGCCGCGACTACGCCCGCGAGGCCTTCGCCCCCTACCTCGGCCGCTGGCTGGCCGGCGACCGCCGGGCCGCCTACTGGGCCGACGTCGAGGTGCCGTACAAGCCCTTCTACGCCTACGAGGAGGTGCCCGCCACCGTCGCCGACCGGCCGCAGGAGGCCCGCAGCCTGCTCAACGCCTTCGAACGGCTGGCCGGTTGGATCACCGACGGCCGGGTCCGCACCCTGCGCCCGCTCACCGCCGAGGCCCGCCGCCGGCTGTACGGCGCCTACCTGCGCTCCGCCCGCGCGGTGCCGCGCCAGGTGTTCGTCAGCTACGCGCCCGAGGACCGGATGTGGGCCGAGTGGGCCGCCGGGACGCTCACCCGCTTCGGCTACCAGACCTCCCTGCACAGCGCCGCCGAACCGTACTCCGGCTCCCGGCCGCCCGAGGTCGCCGGGCCGGTCGACGGCCAGGGCCGGCTGCTCGCGCTGCTCTCGCCCGAGTACACCGCGCTGCCCCGGGCCGCCGAGGTCTGGCAGCTCCTCCAGGGGCGCGAACTGGCCTCCGGCTCACCGGCGTTGGTCGCCTTCCGGCTCCAGGACTCGGACGAGCCGGTGCCCCGCCCGTTCGCCGGGCAGCCCGCGCCCGACCTGGTCCGCTCCTCCGCGGTCGGCGCCGAGTCCCAGCTCTACGCCGAACTCGGCCCGCCGCCCGGCAGCAGCCGCCAGTCCGACACCGACAGCGGGGAGTTCGCCGCCCCGGCGCGGTTCCCCGGCACCGCCCCGCAGGTCCAGGACGCGCCCTCGCGCAACGCCGCCTTCATCGGCCGCGGCAAGCTCCTGGAACTGCTCCGCAACCGCTTCACCGGCGGGCCCGCCGCCGTTCTCAGCCAGGTGCTCTACGGCTTCGGCGGCGCCGGCAAGTCCCAGATCGCCGCCGAGTACGCGCACCGCTTCAAGGCCGCCTACGACGTGGTCTGGTGGGTGCCCGCCGAGGAGCCCGCCAACATCCCGCAGAAGCTCGCCGAACTCGCGCCCCGGCTCGGCGTGCCCACCAGCGACGACGTCGCCCACACCGCCGCCACCGTGCTCGACGCGCTGCGCCGCGGCCAGCCGTACCGCCGCTGGCTGCTCGTCTTCGACAACGCCGGCACCCCCGAGGAACTCGCCCCCTGGCAGCCGGCCGGCTCCTCCGGCGGGCACGTGCTGATCACCTCCCGCAACCAGGGCTGGGCCCGGCACGCCGGCCTGGTGGAGGTCGACGTCTTCCTCCGCGAGGAGAGCGTCCGGCTGCTGCGCCGCTTCAACGGCGGCCTCTCCTCCGAGGACGCCGACCAGGTCGCGCACCGCCTCGGCGACCTCCCGCTCGCCGTCGGCCAGGCCGCCGTCTGGCTCCAGGAGACGTCGATGCCGATCGCCACCTACCTCGAACTGCTCGACGAAGAGCTCACCGAGATGCTGGAACGCACCCGGCTGCGCGCCGCCGACTACCCGCACTCGGCCGCGGCGACCTGGCGCATCTCGGTCGAGGAACTGCGCCGGATGAACGCCCCGGCCGCCCAGATCCTGGAGATCTGCGCCTTCTTCGGCCCGGACGCCATCCCGATGCGGCTGCTCTACAGCCGGGCCGTCACCCGCGCCCTGCGGCTGCCCCCGCGCGCGCCCCGCGACAAGCTCGCGATCGGCGAGTTCCTGCGCGCCATCAACCGGTTCGGGCTCGCCCGCACCGACCAGGGCAGCGAGACCATCACCGTGCACCGGCTCGTCCAGGCCGTGCTGCGGGACCAGGTCGAGGAGGACCGGCGGGCCGAACTGCGCGGCGTCGTCCACGCCGCGCTCGCCACCGCCAACCCCGGCGACCCGGACGTGCCCGCGAACTGGGCCGAGTACGCCGAACTCCTGCCCCACCTCTGGCCGTCCGGGGCGCTCGACAGCGCCGACGAGGACGTCCGGCAGTGGATCATCGACTCGGTCCGCTACCAGTGGAAGCGCAGCCTGCACGAGTCCGGCCGGGAACTGGCCGAGCGCACCCTGGAGCACTGGCGCCAGGACGGCTACGGCGGGCCCGGCTTCGACGTCGACAACGACGCCCAGACGCTCATGCTGCGCACCCAGCTGAGCAACATCCGCCGCTCCCAGGGCGCCCTCCAGGAGGCGTACGAGATGGACCGGGACATCCTGGACCGCTTCACCGCGACCCTGGGCCCGGAGCACTCCCACACCCTCGCCGTCGCCAACAGCCTCGGCGCCGACCTGCGCTTCCTCGGCCGCTACGACGAGGCCCGGGCGCTCGACCGCCGCACCCTGGACGCCGCCCGGCGCACCCTCGGCCCGGACCACCCGCGCACCCTGATGATCACCAACAACCTCGCCGTCTCCGACTACCTGGCCGGCGACCGCCGGGCGGCCCTGGAACGGCACCGCAGCAACTACCTCCAGCAGCGCGACGCGCTCGGCGCGCACAGCCTCTACGCGCTCTCCTCCGCCTCCAACTACGCCCGCGACCTGCGCGAGACCGGGCGGCTGCGGGAGGCCCTGGACCTGCTGGAGGAGACCGTCCGGATCTACCAGCAGACCATCGGCGACGGCCACACCGACACCCTGCGCGCCCGCAAGAACCTCGCCGTGGCGCTGCGCCGGGCCGGCCGGTACCACGAGGCCCTGGAGATCGACGAGGACATCTACCAGCGCTACCTGGACATCAACGGCGCCGAGCACCCCGACACCCTGGCCGCCGCCACCAACCTGGCCAGCGACCTCAACGCGCTCGGCGACACCGGCCGGGCGATCCCGCTGGCCGAGCGGGCGCTGCTGCGGTACCGCGACTACCTGGGCGAGGACCACCCGGTGACGCTGGCCGGCGCCAACAACCTCTCGGTGTACCTGCGGCTGGCGGGGCGCGCGGCGGAGGCGCGCGAGCTCTCCGGCCGTACGCTGGCGCAGTTCCGCCGCGTCCTCGGCGCCCACCACCTCTACATCCCGATCGCGATGATGAACCACGCCAACGACCTGTCGCTGGCCGGGGAGCTCCAGGCCGCGCTCGAACTGGAGCTGGAGGCCGAGCCGTTGATGACCGCCGCCCTCGGCCAGGACCACTACGACGCCATCGGCATCAACTCCAACCTCGCGCTGTCGCTGGCCGCCCTCGGGTACGCCGAGCGGGCCACGGAGCTGCGGTCGGACTGCATCCGGCGGGCCCGGGTCACCCTGGGGGAGGAGCACCCGACGACGATCGCGGTGCGGGCCGGCACGCGGCTGGACTCCGACGTGGAGCCGCCGCACGTGTGACGGGCCGTCAGGTGCGATGGTCCGCGCTCCGGGGCCGGTGGCCTAGGCTCACGGGCATGGTGCCGTTCCGGCAGTTCCTGCTGAAGATCCACAGTCGGTGCAACCTGGCCTGCGACTACTGCTACGTGTACGAGGGCGCGGACCAGAGCTGGCGCGGGCGGCCGCGGCGGATGGAGCTCGCGACCGTCCGCCGCACCGCCCGGCGGATCGACGAGCACGCGGCCGAGCACGGGCTGGACGAGGTGTCCGTGGTGCTGCACGGCGGCGAGCCGCTGCTCGTCGGCGCGGCCCATCTGGACGCGCTGCTCGGCGAGTTGGCGGCCGTCCGGCCCCGGGTGCGGTTCACCGTGCAGACCAACGGGCTGCGGCTGCTGGACGAACCGGAACTGCTCGACGTGCTGCACCGCCACCGGGTCGCGGTCGGGGTCTCGCTGGACGGCACCCCGGCCGGCCACGACCGGCACCGCCGGCTGCCCTCCGGCGCGGGCAGCTGGGCGCGCACCGCCGAGGCGGTGCGGCTGCTCGGCTCGGACCGGCACCGGGAGCTGTTCGCCGGCCTGCTGTGCGTCGTCGACCTCGCCTCCGACCCGGTCGCCACCTACGAGGCGCTGCTGGAGTTCGCGCCGCCCCGGCTCGACCTGCTGCTGCCGCACGCGACCTGGCGGGAGCCGCCGCCGGGCGCCCCGCCCCGGACGGTGCCGCACGCGCCGCCGACGGGCACGGAGCCCGCGCCGTACGGGGAGTGGCTGATCGCCGCCTTCGACCGCTGGTACGGCGCGCCGCGCCGGGAGACCGGGGTGCGGCTGTTCGAGGAGCTGGCGGTGCTGCTGCTCGGCGGGCGGGCCGCCAGCGAGGCGGTCGGGCTGGCGCCCGTCGACCTGGTGGTGGTCGAGACGGACGGGGCGATCGAGCAGGCGGACAGCCTCAAGGTGGCCTACGACGGAGCCCCGGGGGCCGGCCTGGACGTGTGGCGGCACGGCTTCGCCCGGGCGGGCGCCCACCCGGCCTTCCTGGCCCGCCAGCGCGGCCTCGCGGGCCTCGGGCCGGTCTGCGCCGGCTGCCCGCTGGCCCGGGTCTGCGGCGGGGGGCTGTACGCCCACCGGTACGCGGCGGGCGGCTTCGGGCAGCCGTCGGTGTACTGCGCGGACCTGGACCGGCTGATCCGGCACATGGCGGGGCGGCTGCGGGCGGGGGTGGCGGAGCTGGCGGGGGCGCCCGGGCAGGCGGAGGTCGGGTCGGTGGGTCGGGAGCGTCGAGGGGCCCCTCGGCTCACCCGTCCGGGTCATGCCCGGCCGCCGTCCGGCTGATCCGTCCCGGCGCGGGGAGACCGCGGGCGGGCGTGGCGGGTTGGGCGATGGGCCGGCCGACCGGGCCGGAGGCCGTACGCACGAGGAGGAACGGTGGCGGGGACGGACGAGGTGGTGGCGGCCGGGGTGCCGGTCGCGCGCGGGGCGGACGGGCTGCCCCGGCACGGGGTGGACCGGGCGGTGTTCCGGGCGGTCGCGGCCGCGCGCGGCGGGCCGGAGGCCGTCCGACTGCTGCGCGCCGGGCAGTTGAGCAAGCGGGCGCTGCTGCTGCTGGCGTTGCGCCGGGCGGTGCCGGAGCACGACGGCTACCGGGAGGCGTACGCCCGGGTGCGGGCGCTGCAGCGGAGCGACCGGGCGCGCTGGGAAGAGGTGTTGCTGCGGCCCGAGTTGGACGCCTGGGCGGCCGACTGCCTGCGCGGCGCGGCGGCGGGGGAGGACGTCCCGCTCGGCGGGCTGGGCGAGTTCCTCCGCCCGGCCCCGGGCCCGGCCCTCGCGCTGGAGTGCGACGGGCTGCGCTGGGCGCCGTCGCTCGACCACGCCGGTCCGCGCCGGGTGGACTACGGGCGCCCGCCGGCCGGTCCGCTGGGCAGTGCGGAACTCGCCCTCTGGGAGCGGCGGTTGGCCGAGGCCTGGGAGATCCTGGTGCGCCGCCACCGCCCCCACGCACGGGCCGTCGCGGCCTGCGTGGCCACCGTCGTGCCGCTGCGGCCCGCCCCCGGCGGGGAGGCGGTCAGCGCCGCCGCCCGGCGGGCGTACGGCGCGGTGGCGGCCTCGCTGCCGGACGATCCGGTGCTGCTGGCGCTGGCCCTGGTGCACGAGTTCCTGCACGTCCAACTCGGCGCCCTGCTGGACCTGGTGCCGCTGCACCGCCCCAACGGCCCGGCCGCCTACCACGCCCCCTGGCGGCCCGACCCGCGCCCGGCCGGGGCGCTGCTCCAGGGGGCGTACGCGCACCTGGGGGTGGCGGACTTCTGGCGGGCGGAGGCGGCTGCGGGGGCGGGCGACGTCGCACGTGCGCGGGGGGAGTCCGTCCGCTGGCGGACACACACCCTGAGCGCCGGGGAGACGCTCCTGAGCTGCGGCGAACTGACGGCGGCGGGGCTGGAGTTCACCGGGGAGCTGGTGCGGGCCGTCCGGGCGCTCGGCGGGCCGGGGGAATGAATCCGGCTTGCCGGATGCTTGGCCCGGCGGGGCGATTGTTCCGGTGCTTCCCGGGGCACTCCCGGGGTGTGACCAGGGGCTGGTCCGTGTGGTTGTTCGGGCACGGGCCACGGCGACGCGCTTCGGCGCGCGCCACGGCGAAGTGCGCGACCGCTGAACGGGTGAATTCTGGGGGCCCAAAGCGCTGTCGTACGACGTCGGCAGCCCGGGGAGCCCAACGTGAGTCCGCAAGGTGCCGCGCGGAGTCTTCGCGGGCACTACATTGGTCGCAACCGGGTGGGCTTACCCACCCTCGGCAGGTCCTAACCGCGCCTAAGGAAACGAATATGACTCCGGTAACCAGCACCAGGCCGGCCGGCAAGCTCACTGACCCTCAGGAGACGCCGGAACGCCCCTCGCTCGCCGACCTCGCCGCACTCGGCGCGGAAGAGCTCGCCTCCCGGCTCCAGCGCGCGCTCCCCGGCGCGGACTCCGGCCTCGTGCCGGTCGCAGCCTTCAACTCCTCGATCTGACCCGGCCCGGAACTCCCGGCGGAGCCCAGGCCGAGCAGACCGAGCCGATCGAAGCGAACCGGACAGTTCCATGACGACGTCGATTCCGCTGCCGTTGACACAGTTCGTGGTCAAGATGCACAGCAGGTGCGATCTGGCCTGCGACCACTGCTACGTCTACGAACACGCGGACAGCAGCTGGCGGTCCCGGCCGAAGGTCATCGCGGACGGGATCCTGGCCAAGGCCGCCGAGCGCATCGGCGAGCACGCGGCCGCCCACCGGCTGCCCGCCGTCCGGGTCGTCCTGCACGGGGGAGAACCCCTGCTCGCCGGCCCGGACCGCTTGCGCCGCGCCGCCGAGGCGCTCCGGGCGGCACTCCCGCCCGGCTGCGCCCTCGACCTGCGCATCCACACCAACGGCGTGCTGCTGAACCGGGACTTCTGCGCGCTGTTCGCGGAGCAGGAGATCAAGGTCGGCATCTCGCTGGACGGCGACAAGGCCGCCAACGACCGCCACCGGCGGTTCGCCGACGGACGCAGCAGCCACCCGCAGGTGCTGCGGGCCGTCGCGCTGCTGAACGAACCCGGATACCGGCACCTGTTCGCCGGGCTGCTGTGCACGATGGACGTCCGGAACGACCCGGTGGCCGTGTACCGGGCGCTGGCCGAACTCCGGCCGCCCGCCGTGGACTTCCTGCTCCCGCACGCCACCTGGGACGAGCCGCCCGGGCGCCCCGCCGAGCTGGGTGCCACCCCGTACGCCGACTGGCTGCTGACCGTCCACGGGCTGTGGGACGCGGACGGGCGGCCGTTCGCCGTACGGACCTTCGAGTCCGTGCACCGGACCCTGCGGGGGTTCTCCAGCCTCACCGAGTCGCTCGGACTGGAGCCCTCCGACCTGGCCGTCCTGGAGACGGACGGGACCTTCGAGCAGGCCGACAGCCTGAAGACCGCGTACGACGGCGCGCCCGCCACCGGGATGAACGTTTTCGCGCACAGCCTCGACGACCTCGCCCGCCACCCCGGCATCGCCGCCCGGCAGTCCGGCCTGGCCGGACTGAGCGAGGCCTGCCGCGCCTGCTCCGTGGTCCGCTCCTGCGGTGGCGGGCTGTACGCCCACCGCTATCGGAGCGACGATGGGGGAGGCAGCTTCGACCATCCCTCCGTCTACTGCGGTGATCTCATGACGTTCATCAAGGGCATTGCGGGGAGCGGGAGTTCCGGCGACGGTGTGCCCGCGCAGCCGGCCGGGGTGCCCGGTGTGCCCGGTGCGCCATCGCCGGAGGCCGAACCGCTGCTGCCCGGTGCGCTCGCCCCGTCGCAACTCGACGAACTCGCGCGTGGATACGGGAGCGCGGAGACCGTCGCCGCGCTCGGCCGCTCCCAACTCGCCCTCACCCGGGCGATGCTGGCCGCCGCCTGGGACGCCTCCGGACAGGGGCGGGCCGAAGCGTGGACCCTGCTGGCCGAGCTCGACACGGCGGCCCCCGCCGCCGTGGACGCCGTCCTCGCCCACCCGTACGCCCGCGCCTGGGCGGCCCGCCGCCTCGCCGGGGACCTCCAGACCGGACTCGGCCCGCTGGCCGCGCTCGCCGCGGCGGCCGCCGTGCGGGCCGGCCGGGGCGACGCGGTGGCCGTGCCCGTACGCGGCGGCTGGCTGCACCTGCCGACGCTCGGCCGGATCGCCGTACCCGACGGCGAGGCCGTGGTCACCGGGCGGGCGGGCGGCCTCGCGGTCCGGGCGTCCGACGGCACGGTACGCACCGAACTGGACGAACCGCTGCGGCGGGTCCGGCTGGCCGGCGGCTGGACGGTCGCCCTGGAGGACGCCGACCCGCTGCGCGACTGCCACGACCACCCCGTCGCGGACCACCTCTCCGAGAGCGAACTGCTCGACTGGACGGGCGCGTTGCGCGAAGCCTGGGAGCTGCTCGGGCGCGACCTGCCCGGGTACGCGGAAGGCATCCGGGCCGGCCTGACGACGGTCACCCCGTTGCGGCCGGGCCCGACCGGCCGGGACGTCAGCTCGGCGGCCCGGCAGGCGTACGGCGCCGTCGGCATCGCCCGGCCCGCCACCGCGCCGACCCTCGCCCTGCTGCTCGCGCACGAGTTCCAGCACGTCAAACTCGGCGCGGTGCTGGACCTGACCGACCTGTACGACCGCGCCGACCCCACCCTGTACTTCGCCCCCTGGCGGCCCGACCCCCGGCCGCTCGAAGGGCTGCTCCAGGGCACGTACGCCCACCTGGCCGTCACCGAGTACTGGGGCACCCGCACCCTGGCGTACGACGGACTGCCGGGCACGGCCGCCGACCGGGCGCGGGAGCAGTTCGCGCTCTGGCGGCGGTACACCGCCGAGGCCGTGGAGCGGCTGGCGACCTCCGGAGCCCTGACCGGGACCGGCTTGCGCTTCGCCGACGGCATGCGTGCCACCGTGGCACCCTGGCTCGACCTGTCGCTGCCCGCCGCCGCCGAGCAGGCGGCCGACCGGGTACGGCGGGAACGGGCCGGGGTCTGACCTCCCACCCGCGCCGCCCCGGGACCTCCCCCGCCCGGGGCCCTCACCCCCCGGGAGACGCCATCCTCACCGAACCCCGCGCCGGCGGCGGCGTCGCCGTCGCCTCCCCCGTCCACCCCCTCGTCCGCGACCTCGCCGACCTCGGGGTCCGTCCCGGCACGGTGCTGCACGTCCAGGCATCGTTGCGCTCCCTCGGACCGGTGCCCGGCGGGGCGGCCGGGGTGGTCGAGGCCCTGCTCGACGCCCTGGGCCCCGACGGCACCCTCGTCGCCTACACCGCCACGCCCGAGAACTCCGCCACCTCCCGCATCCACCAGTCCGCCACCGCCGGTCTCTCTCCGGCGGAGGTGGCCGACTACCAGGCCCGGATGCCCCGCTTCGACCCGGCCACCACCCCGGCCTCGCCCTCCATGGGGGCGCTGTCGGAAGCCGTCCGCTCCTGGCCGGGCGCCGTGCGCAGCCGGCACCCGCAGACCTCCTGGGCCGCCGTGGGCCGGCTCGCCCACGAGGTCACCGCCCACCACCCGCTCACCTCCCACCTCGGCCCGGAGTCGCCGCTCGGACGGCTCTACGACCTGGACGCCCGGGTGCTGATGCTCGGCGTCCCGATGGACCGCTTCACCGCCTTCCACCTCGCCGACCTGCGCATGCCCGACGTGACCGTGCGCGAGTACCGCTGCGTCGGCGTGGACGGCTGGACCACCTTCCGGGCCCCCGACCTGGACGACCTCCACTTCGGCCGCCTCGGCGCCGAGGTCCTGCGCACCGCCCGCGGCGTCACCACGGCCCGCATCGGCACCGCCGACTGCCGGCTGGTGCCGGTGCGGGAGGCCGTCGACCTGGCCGAGGCCGTCCTGCGGCGCGGGCGCCCCTGAACCCCGCTCCTCGTTCCCACCGCTGACAAGAGATCCCGCCGTTTCCCACCCCCCGCCCCCACACCCACCCCTCCGCCCCACCC
>NZ_JBHVEU010000137.1:0-19329 GCF_042802075.1 Kitasatospora sp. NPDC057518 | reverse complement strand
CCATTGAACCGTTCTTTACCCGCGCTCGGGCGGGCGGGTCAGAGGCGGCAGGCGTGGATGTTGGTGACCAGGATGGCCCGGGCGCCGATGCCCCAGAGGTCGTCCATGATCTGCTGGGCCTCCTTGCGGAGCACCATCGACCGCACCGCGACCCAGCCCTCGGTGTGCAGCGGCGAGACGGTCGGCGACTCCAGGCCCGGGGTGAGCGCGACGGCCGCGCCGACCTTCTCGGCGCGGATGTCGTAGTCCATCAGCACGTAGCGGCGGGCCACCAGCACGCCCTGGAGGCGGCGCAGGAACTGCTCCACCCGGGTGTCCTCGCCCGCGCCCTTGGGCCGGATCACCACGGAGTCGGAGACCAGGATCGGCTCGCCGAACACCTCCAGGCCGGCGTTGCGCAGGCTGGTGCCGGTCTCCACCACGTCGGCGATCACGTCGGCGACGCCCAGCTGCACCGCGGTCTCGACCGCGCCGTCCAGCTTGGTGACCGTCGCCTTCACGCCGTGGTCGGCCAGGTGCTGCTCGACCAGGCCGGTGTACGAGGTGGCGATCCGCAGGCCCTCCAGGCCCTTGACGTCCTCGACGTCCACGCCCTCGGGGCGCGCGAAGCGGAAGGTCGACCCGGCGAAGCCGAGGGCGAGCACCTCCTCGGCGTTGGAGTGCGAGTCCAGCAGCAGGTCGCGGCCGGTGATGCCGACGTCGAGGCGGCCGGAGCCCACGTACACCGCGATGTCGCGCGGGCGGAGGAAGAAGAACTCCACCTCGTTGTTCGGGTCGACGAGGACGAGCTCCTTGGGGTCCTTCCGCTGGCGGTAGCCGGCCTCATGGAGCATCTCCGCCGCGGGACCCGAGAGCGAACCCTTGTTGGGGACGGCGATGCGCAGCATGGGAGGTTGCTTCCTTACCTGTTCGGAGGATGGGGGTGCTCGGGAGAGCGGGGGTGTCTAGAGGTACTTGTAGACGTCGTCGAGCGTCAGTCCGCGGGCGATCATCATCACCTGGAGGTGGTAGAGGAGCTGCGAGATCTCCTCCGCCGTCTGCTCGTCCGTCTGGAACTCGGCGGCCATCCAGACCTCGGCGGCCTCCTCGACGACCTTCTTGCCGATCGCATGGACGCCCTGCTGGACGAGCTGCGCGGTACGGGAGGACGAGGGGTCGCCGGTGGCGGCCTTCTGCTGGAGCTCGGCGTAGAGCTCCTCGAATGTCTTCGAAGCCATGATGGGGCCACCTTACGGCGTGCGGGCGGACGGACGGTAAACGGTCCCGGAGCGTGGACAGTCGGGTGGACGTCCGCGCTCCGGGACCGGACGGACCGGGTGCGGCCCCGTGTCAGAGCGCGGCGCGCAGTGCCACGACGGTGGCGACGGCGGCGGTGACGGCCTCGTGGCCCTTGTCCTCGGCGGAGCCGGGCAGGCCGGCGCGGTCGATCGCCTGCTCCTCGTTGTCGCAGGTCAGCACGCCGAAGCCGACCGGGACGCCGGTGTCCACGCTGACCTGGGTGAGGCCGCTGGTGGCCGCCTGGCAGACGTAGTCGAAGTGCGGGGTCCCGCCGCGGATCACCACGCCGAGGGCCACCACGGCGTCGTAGCCACGCTCGGCGAGGCGCTTGGCGGCGACCGGCAGCTCGAAGGTGCCGGGCACCCGCAGCACGGTCGGCTCGGCGACGCCCAGCTCCTTGAGCGCGCGGTGGGCGCCGTCCAGCAGGCCGTTCATCACCGTGTCGTGCCACTGGGCGGCGACGACGGCGACCTTGAGGCCGGCGGCGCCGTCGATGGTCAGCTCGGGGGCTCCGTGACCGCTCATGTTCTCTTCCGTTCTCTGGTGTCGTCGCTGGTTCTGAGGTGTGCGGCTTCAGGAGCCGAGGCCGGGCAGGTCGTGGCCCATCCGGTCGCGCTTGGTGCGCAGGTAGCGCAGGTTGTGCTCGCCGGGCGCGATCTCGACCGCTTCGCGCCCCTTGACCTTGAGCCCGTGCTCGGTGAGCGCGGTCAGCTTCTGCGGGTTGTTGGTGAGCAGGGTGAGCGAGCGGACGCCGAGGTCCACCAGCATCTGGGCCGCGATGCTGTAGTCGCGGGCGTCGGCGGGCAGGCCGAGGTCCAGGTTGGCGTCGACGGTGTCCCGCCCCCGCTCCTGCAGCTCGTACGCGCGCAGCTTGTGGGCCAGGCCGATCCCCCGCCCCTCGTGGCCGCGCAGGTACAGCACCACGCCGCGCCCGGCCTCGGCGACCCGCCGCAGCGAGGCCTCCAACTGCGGGCCGCAGTCGCAGCGCAGCGAGCCGAAGACGTCACCGGTCAGGCACTCGGAGTGGACCCGCACCAGGACGTCCTCGCCGTCCGGCAGCCGCCCCTCCGCGTCCAGGCCGCCGGCCACCAGCGCGAGGTGCTCGACGCCGTCGATGGTCCCCCGGTAGCCGACGGCGGTGAACTCCCCGTGCACGGTGGGCAGGCCGGTGGCGGCGGCCCGGTCGACGTGCAGCTCGGTACGGCGGCGGTAGGCGATCAGGTCCTCGATGGAGATGATCGCCAGGCCGTGCTCGCGGGCGAAGGCGACCAGCTCGGGCAGCCGGGCCATGGTGCCGTCGTCGTTGACCACCTCGGCGATCGCGCCGGCCGGCGGCAGCCCGGCGAGCCGGGCCAGGTCGACGGCGGCCTCGGTGTGGCCGGGGCGGACCAGCACGCCGCCCTCGACGGCGCGCAGCGGGAAGACGTGCCCGGGGCGGGTGAGGTCGCCGGGCTCGGTGCCGGGCGAGGACAGCAGCCGCACGGTGCGGGCGCGGTCGGCGGCGGAGATGCCGGTGTCGACCCCCTCCCGGGCGTCCACCGAGACGGTGTACGCGGTGCCCTTGCGGTCCTCGTTGACCTGGGTCATCGGCGGGAGCTTGAGGCGGTCCAGCTCCTCGCCGGTCATCGGGGCGCAGATCACGCCGGAGCTGTAGCGGACGGTGAAGGCCATCAGCTCGGCGGTCGCGGCCGACGCGGCGAAGACGATGTCGCCCTCGTTCTCGCGGTCCTCGTCGTCGACCACGACCACGGCGCGGCCGAGCGCGATGTCGGCGATCGCCCGCTCGACCGGGTCGAGGACGAGCTCGGGGTCGGAGTCGGGCCCGGTGGCCCCGTTGCTGGACTGGTTCTCGGTCATCTCGGTCATACCGTGGCTCCCTGCGGGACGGTGGCGGACTTGGCGCGCGGCTCACGGGTGCTCAGCCACCAGGACCGCAGGCCGAGCAGCACCAGGACGAAGTAGACGGAGTAGGTGAGGCCGGAGAAGGTGTAGCCGCTGTTGAAGGCGAACGGCACGCCGACCGCGTCGACCGCGATCCAGGCGAACCAGAACTCCACCCAGCCGCGGGCCTGGGCGACCATCGCGGCCAGCGTGCCGACGAAGACGTAGGCGTCCGACCAGGGGCTCCAGGACAGGCTGGGGTAGGACGTGAAGAGCAGGGCGAGCGCGACCGTGCCGGCCGCCGTACCCGCCGCCAGCGCGATCCGCTCGCGCCAACTCGCGAACCGTACGGCGATCGTGCCGCCCTCGCGGCGGCCCCGCTGCCACTGCGCCCAGCCCCAGGCGGCGGTGACGATCACGATCAGCTGCTTGCCGATCAGGCCGGGGACGTGGCCGCCGAGGTAGGCCGCGATCAGCACCGCACCGGACAGCAGCTGGACCGGCCAGCTCCAGACCGAGCGGCGCCAGCCGAGCGCGAGCCCGCCGAGGCCGAGGATGTTGCCGAACATGTCGGCCCACTTGACGTGTTCGCCGAGGACGGTGAACGCCTCGCCGCTGAGCCAGCTCACTCGGACTCCCCCGGGGTTCCGTCGACCGGCAGGCCGGACGGGGTGGACGGGCTGGAAAGGTCGGACGGGTGGGGCGGGTTGGAAAGGTTCGGCAGGTTCGGGAAGTCGGGCAGGGTGCGGGACTCCAGGAGGCGCTCGACGTACTTCGCGAGCACGTCCACCTCCAGGTTGACGCCCTCCCCGACGGCCTTGGCGCCGAGCGTGGTCAGCGCGAGGGTGGTCGGGATGAGGCTGACGGTGAAGCTGTCCGCGGCCGCCTCCACCACGGTCAGGCTGACGCCGTCGACCGTGATCGAGCCCTTCTCCACCAGGTAGCGGGAGATCGTGCCGGGCAGCGAGAACCGCAGCACCTCCCAGCGCAGCTCGCCCGCCGCGTCGCGCTCGCCCGGCTCGCGGCTCAACAGCCGCCCGGTGGCGTCGACATGGCCCTGGACGAGGTGGCCGCCCAGCCGGGCGCCGAGCGCCATGGCGCGCTCCAGATTGACCCGCGAGCCGGGCGCCAGCTCGCCGAGGCTGGAGCGGTGCAGCGTCTCGGCCATCACGTCGGCGCTGAACTCACCGGTGCCGGCGGCCAGTTCCACCGGGCTGTCGACGACGGTCAGGCACACGCCGTTGACCGCGATGGAGTCGCCGTGCCGGGCACCCGTACAGACCACCGGGCCGCGCAGGCGGATCCGCGAGGAGTCGCCGATCTCCTCGATCGACACGACCTCGCCGAGCTCTTCGATGATGCCGGTGAACACCCGGGTTCTCCTCGCGCTTGGGGCGCGGACTCCGGGGCGGCATGGGAGATGACACGGACGGGCACCGGCGCACGGACCCGGGACACACCCGTCGCCGGGGATGCCGAGGCCACCGGGAGATCGCTCGCCCGGCACGGGAGACACCGCTCCCGTCGTTCACCTGACCGGGGCCCGGGAGGCAGTCTCCTGCCAGTGGACCCACGGGTACTGCCCTTCGTCCGCCCGCGCACGCCTCCCATCCGGACTTTAACCGTCGGTCCAGGAATTTCACCTGGTCAACCGGCCGCTGGCTGCGGACGGGTCGCGGACTGTAACCGCCGGTTCGGATTTTCACCGACCCCGGAGTGCGCTGAACGTCACTGCTTGATGCCGTCATTGTGCCACGGTCGGCGCAAGGGCAGGGAGGGCCTCCGGCTGTGGTCTGTTTCACGGGCTTGCGGGGAATGCGCGGCGGGGTGCTACCGCGGCTCCGCCGGGGGGCGAGCGTACGTTGGAGGGCCATGTGCGCGGGGGTGCGCGTGTTCGGCGGGCCATGCGCTCGGAGGGCCGCGGCTCAGAGGGCCGCGGGGGCGGTGATCGACGTGAAGTGGGTGACCTCCGGCGGGTGGGCGAGGTAGCTCAGCTCGCCCTCCGACCAGACCGGCCGGATCCGCCACATCGGCCCCGCGTACCCGCGCAGCGCCTCCTCGTCGCGCCAGCGGCTCAGCACCAGCACCCGGTGCCCGTCCTCGGACACCGAGCGCAGCAGCTCGCCGCCGAGGCAGCCGTCGGTCCGCCCGAGCTGCGGGATCACCTGGGCGGCCAGGTGCGCGCAGAACTCCTCGATGCGACCGGCCGAGACCTGCCCGGCCCAGATCCTGACGATCACGACCACCACCTCCGGCTGCGGCTGGCGTCCCGCGCCCGGGCATCCCTCGCCCGGGCGCGCTGACCACTGACCCGGCGGTCCCCGCCCGGCGAGCCCCGAGCCAGTGGTCCCTGGCCCCCATTATGAGCGGAAAACCGCTGGTGGGGAGGGGTGGAGCCGGAATTTCACGGAGGGTTGCCAGGGCCCGGGGAACGGGGTGCGCCGAGCGGCCTCGGCTACATTCCCGGTATGACGACCACACCGGAATCTGTCGTTTCGTCAACCACCGCAACCACCGCGCCGAACCGGCCGGGCAGCCTGTTCGACGCCCTCCACGCGGGCGCGCTCAGCGATCCCGCCCAGCTGCGCGAGATCTACGAGCAGCCCGGCGACCAGGCGCGCCGCAAGCAGGTCGACCACCTGCACGAGGTCGCCCAGCGCCTGATCGCCTGCTCCCCGCTGGTCTTCGTGGCCAGCGCGGACGCCGCCGGGCGCTGCGACGTCTCCCCGCGCGGCGGGCCGGCCGGGCTGGTCTCGGTGCTCGACGAGTACACCCTGGCCATTCCGGACGCCACCGGCAACAAGCGCTTGGACACCCTGCACAACATCCTGGAGACCGGCCGGGTCGGGCTGCTCTTCGTCGTCCCCGGCCGGGACGCCACCCTGCGGGTCAACGGGCGGGCCTGCGTCTCGACCGACCCGGAGCTGCTGCGGCAGCTGACCGCCGTCGGCAAGCCGCCGCGCAGCGCCATCGTGGTCGCCGTCGAGGAGGTGTACGGGCACTGCCCGAAGGCCTTCCTGCGCTCCTCGGCGTGGAAGCCGGAGAACTGGCTCGCCAAGGACGCGCAGCCGAGTTCGGCGGAGGTCACGCTCTCGCACCTGCGGGACGAGTCGCTGACCGTGGAGATGATCGAGCAAATCGAGCGGGAGGCGCTGCTGTACCGGTACGAGTGAGGCAGCGGGGACTTCTCCGCTCGGGGTCCCCGTCTCGCTGTGAGTGTCCGGCGGTCGGTTTGGCGGGTGCCCGGCGAGGTGCTCGGCGAGGTGCCCGGCGGCCGGCCCGGCGCCCGACCCACCGGGCCGCGCGCCCGGCCTGAGCCTCGGGGCTCCGGCCGCCCCGTGGCTCAGGCCGCCTCGGGTTCAGGCGGCGGTGGGCTCAGGCCGCCTTGGGTTCGGGCGGCGGTGGGCTCAGGCCGCCTTGGGAAGGTCCACCACGGGCGCGCCGTCGGCGGCCCGCTGGACCGCCTCGACGCCCTTGTGGGCCGCGTCCTTGCTGGCGTAGCCCTGGCCGGTGGCGACGATCTCGCCGTTGCCCGCCTTGAGCCGGAACCGGTACTTGCCACCGGCGTCCTGATAGACCTCGAACTTGCCCGACATCGGGGCCACCTCCTCGCGGGGCCTCCTCGTGGAGCGCTCGATGCGCCCGCTGTCCGGCCCCCGGCGCCACCGTGCGCCCCGCACCGCCCAGGCCGCACCCGGGCGGCGGCCGGACGGGTGATGCCGGGCCCACCGGGGTTTGCGGAGGTGCCGGGGCGGCGGGCCGGTGGTTTGAATGGACGGATGGACTGCGTCTTCTGTGCGGTGGTGGCGGGCGAGGAGCCGGCGCACCGGGTGCTGGACGACGACGTGGCGGTGGCCTTCCTGGACCGCCGGCCACTGTTCCCCGGGCACGTCCTGGTCGTGCCGCGCGCCCACCACCCGACGCTGGCCGACCTGCCCGCGGCCGAGGTCGGGCCGTTCTTCCTGCGGGTGCAGCGGGTGTCGGGGGCCGTCGAGCGCGGGCTGGGCGCGGCGGGCAGTTTCGTGGCGGCGAACAACCGGATCAGCCAGTCGGTGCCGCACCTGCACGTCCACGTGGTGCCGCGCAATCCGAAGGACGGGCTGCGCGGGTTCTTCTGGCCCCGGCGGCGGTATCCGGACGAGGCGGGGGCGGCGGAGGTCGCGGCCCGGCTGCGGGAGGCGCTGGAGGAGTGACGGGGGCGGGGCTCCGGCTCCGCGCCCTGCCGTGGGGATCGCGCGGGGGGTCGGTTGGGGGTCGGCGGAGGTCGGCTGGGGGCCGGTTGGGGTCGTACCTCCGCAGGAGCATCGGCGGGGTCGATATCGTTTTCCGGGCGGACGATCCGGCCGAACCGGGCGCCTAGGCTCGCGAGCATGAACGAACTCGCCTGTCTCGTGCAGCAGACGGCCGACCGGCTCGCGGGCCGACACGTCGGCGCGGTGGTCGCCGGGCTGGCCGGCGACCACGTGGAGATCCGGGGTGCCGGGCGGACCGGTCCGGGCGGTGGGATACCCGGGCCGCACACGCTGTTCGACATAGGCTCCGTCACCAAGGTGTTCACCTCGCTCGTGCTCGCACGGCTGGCGCTCGACGGAGCGGTCCGGCTGGACGAACCGCTCGCCGAGGTGCTCACGGGGGCCTCGGGCGGTCGGGCCGTCGTCCCGGCCAGGGGCCCGCAGCCGATCACCCTGCGGCACCTCGCCACCCACACCTCGGGGCTCCCCCGGCTGCCCCGGGGCATGCTGGCGCAGTCACTGCTGTCCCCCAACAAGCCCGATCCGTACGCCGGTTGCACCACCGAGCGGGTGCTCGACGGGCTCGCGCGGACGCGCTTGCGGACCGCGCCCGGGCGCGGCTTCCGCTACTCCAACCTCGGCGCGGGGCTGCTCGGCCTGGCCCTCGCGCAGCGGTCCGGCGTCGGGTACGAGGAGTTGGTGGCGCGCGAGGTCTGCGCACCGCTGGGCCTGGTGGACACCTGCGTGCGGTCGGACGAGGAGCAGTCCGCGCGGCTGGCACACGGGCACACGCCGGGCGGCCGGCCGGTGCCGCACTGGAGCTTCGGGGCCGTGCCCGGCATGGGCGGGCTCCGGTCGACCGCCGCCGACCTGGTGGTGTTCCTGCGGGCCCAACTGGCCGCCGGGCGCGAGCCGGAGGCGCCGCTGTCGGCCGCGATCGCCCTCACCCGGGAGACCCGCCACCGGGTCAACCCCTTCGCCTGGACGCACCTGGGCTGGCTCGGGCACCGGCTGCACACCCAGTAGGGCGGGCACCTCCAGATCTGGCACAACGGGGGCACCGGCGGGTTCCGTTCGTTCGTGGCCTTCGACCCGGAGAAGCGGGTCGGCGCCGTGGTGCTGGCCAACACCCGCCGGTCGGTCGATCCGGCGGGCACGGCGCTGCTGCGCGGGCTGCAGAACGGGTTCGCGACGACGGGGTGAGGGCGGTGGCGGGGGTTCCGGCGGTGGCGGGGGTTCCGGCGGTGACGGGGGTTCCGGCGGTGACGGCGGGGCTGCCGCTCGCCCGCGGCGGGGATTTCCGTCGGAATGTGCCGATCGGCACTGTCGGCGGGCGCGGTGAGGAGTCGATCCTGGGCATCCGATGGTTGCGGCCCTCCTGAGGGGTTGCCGCGGAGCGGAGGGAGCTCGGTATGACGGTGGTGCGGGCCGCCCTGGCGGGCGTTGCGGCCCCGCCCAGGGGCACCTGGGCCGTTCGTCCCCACCCCCGTGGCGGGCGGCTGCGGCCGGGGCGCGATGATGGCGGGGCCGAACCAGGCCAAAAGGTGCTGATTGGCACTGTCGCCGGGGGCGGCGCGCGGTCGATGCTGGGGTTCTGGAAGTCGCGGTTCCGTTGGGGGAGCCCTCCGACTGAGCCGAGTGAAAGGGGGCCGACGTGGCGGTGACGTGGTCGCCGACGCGGGTGCGGTCGGCGGGTGCGACCGGTTCTGCCGACCTGGCCGCTTCTGCCGGTGCGACCGGCGTGGCTGGTTCGGCCGACGCTGCCGGTCGACTGGGCCCGGTGCTGCGGGTGCACAGACGGTTCCGGCCGCTGTCCTGGCCGGCGCGGGTGTGGCTGCACTCCTGCGGGGTGGCCGTCTCCGTGGTGGTCTGTCTGGCGCTCGGCGAGTGGTGGCCCGCGCCCGTACTGGCCGCCGCCGCGGTGGTGGCGGTGAGCGGGTACGAGCGGCTGCGGCCCACACCCGGGCTGCGCTCCGTACGGGTCCACGAGGACGGGCTGGTGCTGGTCTCGGCCGGCGGCAGCGAGGAGCCGCTGCCCTGGCGCGCGATGGAGGCCACCGAGTACTCCCCGGGAGGGCCGCACGGGGAGTACGAGCACGGGCGAATATGGCCGGCGGGCGCGGACGAGCCGCTGGTGCTGGCGCACCTGGGCGGGCTGGGCAGGCTGTTCCGGGAGCTGGAGGAGCGTCTCTCCCCCGGGCTCCGGGCCGCCCTGCACGAGACGCTGCGCGCGGAGGGGAGCGTCCGCTTCGTCCGGGGGCGACTGACGGTGACGGCCGGCGGGCTGGTGCACCGGCCGCCGCACCCGCTCGCCGCGACGGAGGCCTACCGGTGGCCGGAGGTGCACTCGGCCCGGGCCTCAGCCCTCGGCGAGCTGGAGGTCCGGACGCACTCGGCCGGTCTCCCGCTCACCTTCCCGGTGCCCAACGCCCGTGCGGCCGCAGGCTTCCTGGAGGACCTCCGGACGGCCTCCACCGGCTGACGGCCCGCCCGGGCCGAGCCGCCCCGGTGCAGCCCCGGTGCAGCCCCGGTGCAGGCTCGCGCAGGTTCGCCCAGGTCCGCCCAGGCCCGTCCCCTAGGGGGCCCCACAGCGCCTTCCGGAAGGGATCAGTACGCCGCTGAGTGGACGTCAGTTCCATGGCGGGCGGCCTACGGTCGCTGACATGAGCCGACTCCGTACGACCGCCGCCGCTGCGGCCCTGCTGCTCGCGCTGCCGCTGTCCGTCGCCGCCGCCGCGCCGGCCCTGGCGGCCGTGCCCGCCAACTCCGCCACCGCTCCCGCGAACCCGACCACCCGGGCCGCCGCCCAGGTCGAACTCCCCCGCCCGACCGGGCCGTACGCGGTCGGGCAGGAGGTCCTGCACCTCGTGGACCAGAACCGTCCGGACCCGTGGGTGCCCGCCGCCGGTCCGCGCCAGCTGATGGTCTCGATGTACTACCCCGCGCACGCCGGGACGGGCACCCCCGCCCCGTACATGACGCCCGCCGCCGCCCGCGCGCTGCTGGACGGGAAGCTGCCGGGCAACACCATCCCGACCGAGGCGGTGTCCGGCACCCGGACGTGGGCGGAGTCCGGGGCCCGCCCCCAGGGCGGCCACTACCCGCTGGTGGTCCTGTCGCCCGGCTTCACCATGCCGCGTGCCACGCTCAGTAGCCTCGCCGAGGACCTGACCAGCCGCGGCTACGTCGTCGCGCTGGTCGACCACACCTACGAGAACACCGGGACCACCTTCCCCGACGGCCGGACGCTCCCCTGCGAGGTGTGCGGGACGCTGAGGACCCAGGAGGCCTGGGAGGCCCTGGACGCGAGCCGGGCGAAGGACGTCTCCTTCGTCATCGACCAGTTGACCGACCGCCCGCACCCGGCCTGGCGCTACGCCCGGCTGATCGACCGCGACCGGATCGCCATGGCCGGACACTCCGCCGGTGGCGCCGCCACCGTCCCGGCCCTGCTCACCGACGACCGGATCCGGGCCGGGGTCGACCTGGACGGCACCATGGACTACCTGGTGCCCGAGTCCGGCATCAAGGGCAAGCCGTACCTGATGATCGGCCACCCACTGCCCGGCGGCGGCGAGGACGAGAGCTGGATCAGGAGCTGGCCCCGGCTGGACGGCTGGAAGCGCTGGCTGACCGTCGACGGCACCGACCACGGCAGCTTCACCGACTTCCCGCTCTTCTTCGACGGGCTCGGCCTCCCCAAGGGCCCGGACACCACCATCGGCAGCCAGCGGGCCGTCGCCCTCACCCGGCAGTACGTCGGGGCGTTCTTCGACCTCCAGCTGAAGGGCGTCCCCCAGCCGCTGCTCGACGGGCCGAGCGCCGCCAACCCGGAGGTGCGGTTCACCCCCTGATGGCCGTCCCCGAATGACAGCGATTTCCGAGTGACAGCGGTTCCCGGGGCGGGGCCGTCGGCAGCGCGCCGGCGGCCCCGTCGGCGTACGGGCGCTCCGCCTACGGTCAGCCGGGCAGCACCGCCGCCGAGGCGATCGGTTCGAGCAGCGGGTGGGGGCGGACCAGGGCGCGGGAGACCGGGTCCTCGCGGTGGCCGCCGGCCCGGGCGGGGTTGGGGCGCATGACGACCGCGGTCGGCGGGACGGGCCCGCCGCCGCAGGCCGGGCAGACGCCGACGAGGTCGAGGTCGGTGCCGCAGACGGCGTGCGCGAAGAGGTGGTACGGACCCCCCTCGGTGGCGTGCCGGCCGCCCCAGCGACTCAACTGGTAGAGCGGGCCCCAGAGTTCGAGCCCGGTACTGGTCAGCAGGTAGCCGTGGCGCAGCGGCGCCCGCTGGTACGGCTCCTTGCGCAGCACCCCGGCCGCGACCAGGGCGTTGAGGCGCGAGGTGAGGACGGCGCGCGGGATGCCGAGGTGGGTGAGGAAGTCGTTGAAGCGCTGCACACCGTAGAACGCGTCGCGCACGATCAGCAGGCTCCAGCGCTCGCCGACCACCTCCAGGGCGCGGGCCAGCGCGCACTCCTGCAGTTCGTAGTCGGTTCCCAGGGCCATGGGCGCCAGCCTAGTCCACCCCTCTAGTGGGTTCAATGAACAGACCAGAGGTGGTAGCGTGCCATTCGAGACGAAGGTTCATTCACCAGACCATGAAGGTCCGGCCCTCGGAGGGAACACCCATGCCCCCCGCACCACCTGGCTCCTCACCCGCCTCCTCCCCCGCCACCCCCACCGCCCCGGGTCCGCGCGTCCGGCCCGGGGCCACGCTGGCGACCACCGCGGCGGCGACCGCCCTGACCACCGTCGCGTACACCGCCCCCACCGCCTCGCTCGCCGCCACCGCCCAGGCCGCCCACCTGGGCGCCTCCGGCCGCACCTGGATCCTCACCGGCACCCTGGTCGGCATCTCGGCGCTGCTGCTCACCGCCGGGAGCGCCGCCGACGACCACGGCCGCAAGCGGGTCTTCACCTTCGGCGTGCTGCTGTTCGCCGCCGCCGAGGCGCTGGCCGCCCTCGCCCCCGGCGGCGCCGTCTACCTGGCCTCCCGGGTGCTCCTCGGCGCCGCCTCGGCCGCCGTCCTGGCCCCCGCGCTCGGCCTGATCAGCCACGCCCACCCGCCCGGGCCCGGCCGGATCCGGGCGCTCGGCGTCTGGGGCGCGGCGGTCGGGCTGGGCATCGCGATCGGGCCGGTGTACGGCGCCCTGGTCCAGCAGTGGGCCGGATGGCGCGCGGTCAGCGGCGGGATCGCGGTGGCCGCGGCCGTGGTGGCCGGCTGCGCCGCCGGGGTCCTCACGGAGTCACGGGCCGAACGCCCGCGTGCCCTCGACCCGTACGGGGTGCTCACCCTCGCCGCCGGCACCTCCTGCCTGATCTCCGGACTGGCCGAAGGCCGCGGCGGCTGGGGGCAGCCCGCCGTGGTGGCACTGCTGGCGGGCGGGGTGCTGCTGCTGGCGGCGTTCGCCGTGGTCGAGGCGAAGGTCCGGGAGCCGATGCTGGACCTCGCCCTGTTCCGCAGCCCCGGCTTCATCGCGGCCACCGCCGGGGCGCTGTTCACCGGGCTGGCCCTGGTCGGCTTCATGAGCTACCTGCCCACCCTGCTCCAGGGCGTGCTCGGCCTGTCCGGCCCGGCCGCGGCCGGCGTGCTGGCCCTGTGGTCGGGCCTCTCGGTGGTCTCCGCGCTCCAGGCCCGCCACCTGGCCACCCGCCTGCCCGCCACCGCCCAGGTCGCCCTCGGCCTGCTCGTCTGCGGCACTGGCGAGGCCGCGCTGTACGGGCTCACCCCCGGCTCGTCCTGGCTGCGACTGGCCCCGGGACTCGCCGTCGCGGGCATCGGCAGCGGCATCCTCAACGCGGCGCTCGCCCGGCTCGCGGTCAGCAGCGTCCCCGCACACCGGGCCGCCATGGGCTCCGGCGCCAACAACACCTCCCGCTACCTGGGTTCGGCCCTCGGCGTGGCCCTCACCGTCACCGTCGCCGGCTCCCCCCACCCCACCGCCCACACCCTCGCCGCAGGCACCGACCGGGCCACCCTCACCGCCGCCGCCTTCTGCCTCCTCGGCGCCCTCCTCGCCCTCGCCGCCCACACCACCGAATCCCGCACCACCCACCCCACCCCCGTCCCGTGAGCCACCGGGACCCCCTCCCACCCCCGCGAGACACCAGAAGTCGGCCAAGCCGACTTCCGCCGCGGCAGCTGAAACGCCTCCCCACCTGCGGCAACACAGGCACCGGTTTTGTCGGCCAACGGTTGAGGTTCTGGACGACTTTCCGTGACCCAGAACCCAAATTGAGCCGCTGCCGATGCCATTTGCCGCAACATGTGGCCTGAAGCAGCGAACCCCGGAGCCGCCGGGGCCAGTTCAGGCGCCAGCACCGCGAAACCGGTCCGCCCGAACCACCACCCCAAGGCATACGCGGCAGGCCTCCGGACGAAAGCGCCGAGGCCGACGGACAATTCGCGAGCAGACCGGGAGCCCACACACGAAAATCCCACCCTCCAAGCACACGAGAAGTCGGCTCAATCGACTTCCCACGCACACCCAGGCGGAAGGACCCGCCCCGGCTCCACCGACATCAACCGGGGCTCGCCCGCCTGGAGTGCGAGCCGGACACCGGCGAAGCGGGCCCCCCGACCAAACGCCCCGTACTGAATAGCGTCACTGGGCGAGGCGCGAGAAGTCGACTGGATCGACTTCCCATGCGCTACTCGCCGGTTCGTCGCGGCAGCGGGGGCCACATCGCCATGGGCAACACCTGGGAATGGAGCGTGGGAAGTCGGCCCGGTCGACTTCCCACGCGGGAGCTGCCGGTTCGAATGGTGGTGGAGGCCGCGCCGCCGTGGGTGGCACCAGAGGGTAGGGGCGCGAGAAGTCGACTGGGCCGACTTCTCGTGCGGGAGCTGTCGGTTCGGGGCCCTGGCGGAGGCCGGAACGACAGGAACCGCGCTCGGGCAGGAAGCACGGAAAGTCGGCTGGATCGACTTCCCGTGCGCTACTCGCCGGTTCGTCGCGGCAGTCGGGGCCGCACCGCCATGGACGCGAGAAGTCGACTGGGCCGACTTCTCGTGCGGGAGCTGCCGGGTCGGGTGGTGCTGGAGGCCCTGCCGCCGTGGGCAGGGCCTGAGGGTGTGGGGTGTGGGGTGTGGGGTCCGGGGTGCGGGGTGTGGGGGCTGGGGCGGCTGCGGTGGGTGGGGGTGCGTGCGAAGATGGCAGGGCTGGTGGGAACGATCTCCGGACGGTTTCTGGGACGGTTCTCTGGCCATGGTGGATGAATACGCGCAGCGCGCGGGGCAGCCTCGGCAGGACGCCCTGCTGATGGTGCCGATCGCCACGGCGCTGATCGACGCCGACGGGCGGATCCTGCACTGGAGCGGTGACGCGGAGGCGTTGCTCGGGCACCCTGCGCAGGAGGCGGTGGGGGCGCGGGCGGCGACGCTGCTGACCTCCGAGGAGCACCGGCCGGAGGTGCTCCAGCTGTTCCGGCAGATCCTGGCGGGCCGGTCGTGGTCCGGGGTGTTCCCGGTGCGGCACCGGGACGGGCACCTGGTGAACCTGGAGTTCCGTACGTATCCGATCCGCGGCCCGGGCGGCGCCCCGATGGTGCTGGCGGTGGCCTCCGAGGTGACGACGCTGCGCCGGCTCCAAGCCGATCTGGCGCTCCTCGACGGGTTCTTCACGCAGTCCCCGGTCGGCATGGCGGTGTTCGACACCGGTCTGCGCTTCGTCCGGTTGAACGCGGCGCTGGCGGACGCGAACGGCCTGGGCGTCGAGGAGCCGCTGGGCCGTCGACTCACCGAGGTGCTGCCGGGTATCAACGCCCCGGAGTCCGAGGCGGTGATGCGCCGGGTGCTGGAGACCGGCGAGCCGGTGGTGGACGACCTGGCGCACGGCCGTACCCCGGGCGACCCGAGCCACGACCATGCCTGGTCGGCCTCGTACTTCCGGTTGAGGGACCGCGGTGGCCGGGTGCTCGGCGTGTGCGCCACGGTCATCGACATCACCGAGCGGTTCCATGCCGACGCCCGGGCGGCCCGCGCCCAGGAGCGGCTGTCCCTGCTGGTCGACGCGACCGCCTCGATCGGCACCACGCTGGACCTGCGGCAGACCGCCCGGGAGCTGGTCGACGCGATGGTGCCGAGGGTCGCCGACATCAGCGCGGTGTTCGGGCTGGAGGAGCTGGTGGCCGGCCGGAATGTGGAGCCGCCCGCGCCGGACGTCCCGCTGCTGGTGCGCCGCCTGGCGATCGCCTCCGCCGACGCCGTCTACCCGGCCGATTCGCTGCCGGTGGACGCGGTGTACGAGCTGCGGCCGGACTCCCCGTACGCCCGGGCGCTGGCCGGCGGGCGCACGGTGGTGGTGCCCTCCTGGGAGCTGCCGATGCTGAGCGAGCCCGTCCACGAGAGCCGCCGCCAGGCCTACCTGGGCGACCGCCCGCGCTCGGTGCGGATCACCCCGCTGGTGGCGCGCGGTACGACGCTCGGCATGGTGGTGTACTCGCGGCGCGGCGCGCGGGAGTCCTTCGCGGCGGCCGACATCACGCTCGGCGACGAGCTGTCCTCGCGCGCGGCCGTCGCGATCGACAACGCCCGGCTGTACCTGCGCCAGCACCAGACCGTGCTGGCCCGGCAGCAGGCGCTGCGCGAGGCGAGGGCCGCGCAGGAGCGCCTGGCGCTGGTCAACGTGGCCTCCGCCCGGATCGGCACCACGCTCGATCTCGCCCAGACCGCGCAGGAGTTGGCCGAGGTGGCGGCACCGAGGCTGGCCGACACGGTGGTGGTGGAGGTGCTGGAGGAGCTGGTCCGCGGCGAGCGCGAGGCGACCGCCCCGGTGGACGGTTCGGCGCTGCTGCGGCGGATGGCCTTCCACTCGGTGCCCGGCTCGACGCTGGCGCCGATCGCCCGCACCGGCAATCTGCACCGTTTCGTGCCCGGTTCGCCGTACGCCTGGTGCCTGGCGCACCGCAAGCCCGTCCTGGTGCCCAGGATGGACGAGGAGGGCATGGCCTGGTTCGCGGACGACCCGGTGCGGCAGGCCGCCGTACGGGAGCAGAACGTGCTGTCGTTCATGGTGGTCCCGCTGATCGCGCGCGGCACCCCGGTCGGCGTGGCGGGCTTCTACCGCACCCGGGTCGAGCGCCCGTACGATGACGACGACGTGGCGCTGGCCGGGGAGTTGGCGGTGCGGGCGGCCGTCTCGATCGACAACGCGCTGCTGTTCACCCGCGAGCGCGACGCGGCCGCCGCCCGGCAGCGGGCGCTGGACGAGGCGTGGGCCGCCCAGCAGCGGCTGTCGCTGCTGAACGAGGCCAGCAACCGGATCGGCACCACGCTCGATCTGCACCGCACCGCCCGGGAGTTGGTGGAGGTGGTGATCCCGCGCTTCGCCGACTTCGTGACCGTGGACCTGCGCGAGGCGGTGCTCAGCGGCGAGGAGCCCGGGGCGGTCCCGGCGGAGGGCCCGGTGCTGATGCGGGCGGTGGCGGTCGGCGACACCGGCCCGGACGGCGGCATGCTCGGGGCGGCCGACCAGGTGGGCGAGACCTCGCAGTCGGCCGGGCTGTACGCGCAGAGCCTGCGCACCCGGCGCTCGATCCTGGTCTCCGAGGTGACCGAGGAGGAGCTGAGCCGGATCGTCGCCTCGCCCGACCGGGTGCAGCCGAGCCTGGACGCCGGGGTGCACTCGTACCTGATGGTGCCGCTGGTGGCGCGCGGACAGGTGCTGGGCGGCGCGGAGTTCGTCCGCTCCCGCAACCCGGTGCCGTTCGGGTCGGCGGACCGTTCGCTGGCCGAGGAGCTGGCCGCCCGCACCGCGCTGGCGATCGACAACGGACGGCTCTACCGCCGCGAACGGGACACCGCGCTCACCCTCCAACGCAGCCTGCTGCCACAGGAGGTGCACCGCACGCTCGGGCTGGACCTCGCCTACCGCTACCTGCCGAGCAGCGTGGTCAGCGAGGTCGGCGGCGACTGGTTCGACGTGGTGCCGCTGTCCTCCGGGCGGGTCGCGCTGATCGTCGGCGACGTGATGGGCCACGGCATCCGGGCCGCTGCCACCATGGGCCAACTCCGCACGGCCGCACGGACGTTGATCACGCTGGACCTGGACCCCGAGCGGGTGCTGTACCGGCTGGACGAGGCGACCGCGGGAATCGGCGAGGGCCAGTTCGCCACCTGCGTCTGCGTGGTCTACGACCCGGTGGACCGCCAGTGCACCGCGGCCAGCGCCGGGCACCTGCCGCCCGTGGTCGCCGACACCGAGGGGCGGGCGCACCTGGTCGAGCTGCCCACCGGCGCCCCACTGGGGGTGGGCGGAGTCGCCTTCGAGAGCGCCGAGTTCACCCTCCCCGAGGAGGGCATCCTGACCCTCTACACGGACGGGCTGGTCGAGCGCCGGGGCCAGGACCTCGACGAGGGACTGCAGTTGCTGTGCCGGACGGTCGCCGACCGGCGCGGCTCGCTGGAACAGACCTGCGACGCCGTCCTGAAGCGGCTCACCGAGACCACCGGCGAGGACGACATCGCCGTCATCATGGCGCAGGTCCGCCCGAAGGGCGCGGACCGGATCGCCACCCTGCGGCTCACCGGCGACCACGCCATGGTCGCCCACTCGCGCCGCTTCACCCGCGAGACGCTGGCCTCCTGGGGGCTCGACGCGCTCATCGACTGGGCCGAGCTGCTCACCAGCGAGCTGATCACCAACGCGCTGGTGCATGCCGGATCGCCCACCCAACTGCGGCTGTACTGCAACCGGGTGCTCACCGTCGAGGTCGCCGACCAGGAGTCCGAGGTGCCGCGGATCCGCCGCGCCCGCAGCGAGGACGAGGGCGGCCGGGGCATCCACCTGGTCAACGAGCTCGCGCACCGCTGGGGCAGCCGCCGGACCAAGGACGGCAAGGTGGTCTGGTTCGAGCTGGAGTTGCCCCCGGGGGCAACACCGTCTGCCTGAGCGATCTGCGGCTGTCGCACCGCGTCTCTCGGCCGGTGCGCGGGCGGCGAGTTGGGGCGGGACACCGAGATCGGGGGGTGTCGTCAGCGGCCGGCCAGGTCCTCGGCGCGGTAGCGGCCGGAGGGCCTGCGGTCGCGGAGCAGGCCGAGCAGGGCCGGCGCCACCCGCTCGGGCAGCGGCGCGCCGGAGACGTCCTCGCCGGGGCCCGCCTCCTGGAGCATCCGGGTGCGCATGCTGCCCGGGTCCACCGACCAGACCCGCAACTCCGGCTCCTCCCGGGCGAGTACGTCGCCGGCGAGGTCCAACGCGGCCTTGCTGGCACCGTAACCGCCCCAGCCGCGGTAGGGCACCACGGCGGCCTCGGAACTGACGTTGAGGACGGCGCCGGCGTGGGCGCGCAGCTGGGGCAGCACGAGCTGGGTGAGGGCGATCGGGGCGAACGTGTTGACCTCGAAGGTCTCCAGCAGGCCCGGCAGCGGGAAGTCGGCCAGCCGGGGCAGCGGTTGCCCGCCGGGGCCGGGGGCGCCGTTGAGCGTTCCGGCGTTGTTGACCAGCAGGCTCGCGCCGCCAAGCTCCTCCGCGGCTCCGGCCAGGTGGGCGCGGTGGTCGTCGTCGACGACGGAGCCGGGCAGGGCGACGACCCTGGTGACGGCGGCCAGATCGGCTGCGGCGGAGGCGAGTTCGGCCGCTCCCCGGGCGGTGATCACCAGCTGCCAGCCGTCGGCGGCGAGGGCGCGCGCGAGGGCCAGGCCGAGGCCGCGGGAGGCTCCGGTGACCAGAGCGACGGGAGCGCTCCGCGGTACGGCTGCGCGGCGCGCCCCGCCGGTGCCTGCGCTCGTCATGCCCGCGCTCATGCCCGCGTTGTTGTCTGCGTTGGTGCCTGCGTTGGTGCCTGCGTTCATGCCGCACACCATCCCGCCGCCGGGCCGGTCGGCGGATCGGCCACCGGAACGGGAACCGGCTCGGACGTTGGCCCTAGGGCCTGTGTGATGTTGTGATCAATCTTCGGGTTCTGCCCCGCTCCGGGGCAGAACCCGGTAGGACTG
>NZ_JBHVEU010000136.1:0-19357 GCF_042802075.1 Kitasatospora sp. NPDC057518 | reverse complement strand
GGCCGGCGAGGCGCAAGGGGCCACCCCGCCACCCGGAATCCTGCCTCCCGTGGCTCCGTCTCCTCCCGCGCCGCCGAGTGCGGTCAGCACGGTGCCGATGCCCTCCAGTGCCGCCACCCGGGCCGCGGCCACCAACGCGCCTGGCAGGCCGCGGAGTTCCACGCAGATCCGGCCTACGGCCTGCTGGTTCCGGGCGGTCACCGTGAAGCACGGGCTCCAGGCCTGTCGGGCGGCCGTGAAGACCTGGACCGAGGGGATGCGACAGAAGGCGTCCAGGTCGATCGGTGACCAGTCCACGGGAACGGCCAGTGGGTCCACCCGGTACGCCACGTCGGTGCCGGTGGTTGGCAGGCGACCGGTCGCGAGCAGCTTTGCCCCACTCGAGGCGCACCGGGTCAGCAGTGCCGGATACTCGTCCGGTTCGATCTGATCAACAGTCAGTAACGAAGCGGGGCAGGGAGTTCCGGTTGCGGCGCCCGCCGCTCGGTACTGCTCGGCGACCGCGGACGCCAGCCGGGTCTTGCCGCTGCCCGGAAGGCCGTGCAGCAGCACGCCGGGCACGGTGGGGTCGGCGAGCAGCCGCAGCAGCTCGGCCGTCTCACGTGCCCGCCCGAACAGCTCACCCGCGAAGGCCCGGTGGTCCGCGGGCTCCGGCTGGGGGACGGTGGACTCGAACAAGCTGGTCATGGACGGCTCCAGAGCTGGCTCCACCTACGCGGCGCCCGTGCGCCGGCGGGATCGTCCGTACTGATGCTGGATGTCGGCCGCTGCCGGCGGTATCCCAGAGTTCTGGGATACCGCCGGGGGATCGCGGACCGCGGCGGTGCCCGCCAGGTGTTCGAGGGCGAGGGGCGCGGGACTCCGTGGTGTCGTCTCCGCCGGGTCCGGCGGTGCCGCATCGTCCGGCAGGTCTGGTTCCCCTCGGAAAAACGCTGCACAAACGATTCGACTGGGCTACCGGTGCTGAACCGCTGCACCGTGGCCGCGTGACCTCGCTCATCCGAACCCGTTCCGGCCTGGATCTCGGCGGCAGGCAAGTGCCGGGTGCCGCAGACCTGGGTCGTCTCCTGGACCTGTCGGCGCACGGCGACGAAGGCGCGTCCGAGGTGCCCCACCGTGCGGTTGCCGCACCCGTGTACGGAGTCGCCTTCCACCCGCGGCCTCCGGTGGTCCGGTCCGTGCCGGCGTCCATCCGGGACGGGTGGACCTGCGCGCCGTCGACCGGGAGGCTGTGCGCGTGACCATCGGCCGACAGTTCCCCGCCCGGGAGCGCCCCGCTCCCGCGAGCCCGCCCACCGGGACGCCCGAGTGCGAGGCGTCGACGTGCGCGGGCATCGCCGCTCCGGGGCCGGCCGAGCCGCACACGGCCCGGTCGGGACGAAGCCCGCTGCCGGACATCGCCGCGATGGCGGTGTGCCGCGCGGGGTTCGCCGTGGGGAGGACCGCAGGATGGTGACCTCATCGGCCGGCCGAGGACCCGGCCGGCGGATCGGAGTGCGATCCGGAGACCCGGACCCGGCACCCGAGCCGGTGGACCTTGTCGGGCTTCCGACCGGCCGCGTGGCCCAGCGGCTGGGTGTGTCACCCACGACGGTCCGCTCCTGGGAACGCCGCTACGGCATCGGCCCGGCCCATCGGGAGGCCGGACACCACCGCCGCTGGAGCCCCCGGGACATTGCCGTCCTGGAGACGATGTGCCGGCTGACGGCACGCGGGGTGCCTCCGGGCGAGGCGGCACGGGCGGCCCTGGCCGAGCGCGACGTCTCCGTACACCAGGACAGCCCGCGACGCGCTCTCCCCGAGCCGCGAACGGACTCACAGGGCGGCGGGCGGCTCGGGCACGGTCCAGGCGGAAGCCACGCCTCGCGGGTCAAAGCGGTGCGCCCTGAATGCCGGGGCCTGACCCGGGCGGCGGTGCGGCTGGATGGGCCGGAGGTCGCCCGGATCCTGCGGGAAGCGGTGGACGCGCTCGGGGTGGTCGACGCGTGGACGGAGGTCATGATGCCCGCGCTGCGCGCCGCGGGCCGCAGGTGGGCGGCGGACGGCGAGCAGTACGTCGAGGTCGAGCACCTGCTGTCCTGGCACGTCTCCAGCGCTCTGCGGGGCGTGGCCGTCGGCGGGCCCGCCGCCCGCCAGGTGAGGCCCGTCCTCCTGACGGCGACGCCCCTCGAACTGCACACCCTCGCCATCGAGGCCACGGCCGCCGCGCTCACGGAGCGCGGGGTCCCCTTTCGCATACTGGGCGCGGCCGTCCCGCCCCGGGCCCTGCTCGACGCCGTCCACCGGATCGGGCCATCGGCCGTGATGATCTGGTCCCAGGACCAGCACACCGCGGACCGCGAGCTGGTGCGCAGGGTCGGCGACCGGGTGTGGGGCCCGCGCGGCGCCCGCGGCGGAGCCCTGGTCGTGGCCGCCGGTCCCGGTTGGGCCCGCGACCAGCCCCGGGCCGGCGCAGCCCGCCCTCGCACCCTCGCGGACGCCGTCGACCTCCTGGAGCAGGCCGTCACGGCCTGAAGTCCCACCACCGACCCACCGTCCCGTCCCCTGTCCCGGGCCTGCTCGGCGCGCAACGGCCCGGCCGGGCCGAGTCCGCGGCCCGCACCGGCGGGTTCGCGCCCCTGCCACGCGCCGACACCCGACCACCCCGACCGCACTCCCTGCGAGGCACCGCCCGTGACCGTTTCCATCGCCCTGTTCACCCAGGACCTGCGTCTGCACGACAACCCGGTCCTGCACGCCGCCCACACCGCGGCCGACCAGGTCGTGCCGCTGTTCGTCCTCGATCCCGCCGTCGAGGGCGCCGGGTTCGCCGCCCCCAACCGGCTGGCCTTCCTGGCCGACTGCCTCGCCGACCTGGACGCCTCGCTGCGCCGGGCCGGCTCCCGGCTCGTCGTGCGCCGCGGCGCGACCGCCGAGCAGACCGCCAAGGTGGCCGCCGAAGCCGGCGCCGGGACGGTCCACGTGGCCGCGGGCGTCACCGCCTTCGCCCACCGTCGCGAGGCACGGCTGCGCGCCGTGCTCGGCGACCGCCTGCACGTCCACGACGCCTCCGTGACCGTTCTTCCACCCGGGCGTGTCGCGCCGGCCGGCCGCGACCACTACGCGGTCTTCACCCCGTACCACCGCGCCTGGCGGCAGGCCCCCCACCGCAGCGTCCTGGCCGCGCCCCGGGTGATCCGCACGCCGGACGGCATCGGCAGCGAGAACCTCGTGTTCAGAGGCCCGCTCTCGCCCTCCCTGCCGCACGGTGGCGAGAGAGCGGGCCGGGAACTCCGGCGTCGCTGGGACGTCGACGCGTACGCCGACGTCCATGACGATCTGGCGGCCGACGCCACCTCCCGGCTCTCCCCGTACCTGCACTTCGGCTGCCTGTCGGCCACCGAGCTTGCGGCAGGCGAGCTCCAGCGCGGCGGGCCCGGAGCGGAGGCCTTCGTCCGGCAGCTCGCCTGGCGCGACTTCCACCACCAGGTGCTCGCCGCCCGCCCGGACGCCGCACACCGCGACTACCGCGCCCGGGACGACCACTGGTACCACGACGAGCGCGAGGCCGAAGCCTGGCGGCAGGGCCGCACCGGCTACCCGATCATCGACGCCGGGATGCGCCAGCTCGCCGAAGAGGGCTGGATGCACAACCGGGCCCGCCTGCTGACGGCAAGCTTCCTCACCAAGTCGCTCTACCTCGACTGGCGGATCGGCGCGGCCCACTTCCTCTCCCTGCTCGTCGACGGCGACATCGCCGTCAACCAGCTCAACTGGCAGTGGGTCGCGGGCACCGGCACCGACACCCGCCCCAACCGGGTCCTCAACCCGCTGCGCCAGGCCGACCGCTACGACCCCACGGGCGACTACGTACGCCGATGGGTGCCCGAACTGGCCCACCTGCCCGGGCCGTCCGTCCACCGCCCCTGGCTCCTCGACGGAGACTACCCGCCCCCGATCGTCGCGCCCGAGGACCTCACGGCCCGGTTCCAGCACGGCCGGCCGGTCCTCCGCGCGGGCGAACGCCAGGACCGGCCGCCGGGCCCGCCGGTCCACCCGGTCGCGGGCTCCGGAAGCAAGGCGGGATCCTGGTCCCGTCGGTCCGGGCACCGGCCGGAGTCGACACCCTTGACGTCGGACGAGGAGCCGAGATGAACGCCTTGCGACCCGACTCGAAGCGCTGCCTGGTGACCGGCGCGAGCGGCTACATCGGCGGCCGTCTGGTGCCCGAACTGCTCGCGCGCGGGCACTCCGTGTGCTGCCTGGTGCGCGACCCCGACCGGCTGCGGGACCAGCCGTGGCGGGCCGACGTCGACGTCGTCCCCGGCGATGTGACCCGGCCCGAAACCCTCCCGGGGGCCCTCGCCGGCGTCGACGCCGCCTACTACCTCGTCCACTCCCTCGGCACCGGACCCTCCTTCGAGACCACCGACCGGGAAGCCGCGCGAGCCTTCGGGGCCACCGCCGCGGCCGCCGGCGTCACCCGGATCGTCTACCTCGGCGGCCTCGTACCCACCGCGGTGCCGGAAGCGGACCTGTCACCCCACCTGAGGTCCCGCGCCGAGGTCGGCCGCATCCTGCGCTCCAGCGGCGTCCCGACCGCCGAGCTGCGCGCCGCCGTGATCATCGGCTCCGGCAGCGCCTCCTTCGAGATGCTCCGCTACCTCACCGAACGCCTGCCCGCGATGGTCACCCCTCGCTGGGTGTCGACCCGTATCCAGCCCATCGCCGTCCGCGACGTCCTGGGCTACCTCGCCGCCGCCGCCGACCTGCCACCCGAGGTGAACCGCACCTTCGACATCGGCGGCCCCGACGTCCTCGACTACCGGCAGATGATGCGGCGCTACGCGCGCGCGGCCGGACTGCGCCGCCGCCTGATCGTCCCCGTGCCCGTCCTCACCCCCCGCCTCTCCAGCCACTGGGTCGGCCTGGTGACCCCGGTGCCGAACTCCATCGCCCGCCCCCTGGTCGAGTCCCTGCGCCACGAAGTCGTCTGCGGCGAGCACGACATCGCCGGGTGGATTCCGGACCCGCCGAACGGGCTGACCGGCTTCGACCAGGCCGTCACGCTCGCCCTGCGCCGCATCAAGGACGCCGACGTCGCCACCCGCTGGTCCTCCGCCTCCCTGCCCGGCGCCCCGAGCGACCCCCTGCCCACGGACCCCGACTGGGCGGGCGGCAGCCTCTACCAGGACATCCGGGAACGCACCGTCACCGCGTCGGTCACCGCCGTCTGGCGGGTCATCGAAGGCATCGGCGGTGACAACGGCTGGTACTCCTTCCCCCTCGCCTGGGCCCTGCGCGGCTGGCTCGACCGCGCGGTCGGCGGCGTCGGACTGCGCCGGGGCCGCCGTGACCCGGCCCGGTTGCGGGTCGGGGACTCCCTCGACTTCTGGCGGGTGGAGGAGATCGAACCCGGTCGGCTGCTCCGCCTGAGGGCCGAGATGCGCCTACCCGGGCTTGCCTGGCTCGAACTCTCCGTCACACCCGACGGCGAGCGCGGGGCGCGCTACCGGCAGCGGGCCCTGTTCCACCCGCACGGCCTGGCCGGACACGCCTACTGGTGGGCCATCGCCCCGTTCCACAGCGCCGTCTTCGGAGGCATGGCCCGCAACATCACGGAACGCGCCCTCCACGCCGATTGAACGGCTCTCCACCAGCCCGCGACCAGCCGCACGGCGGTCGAACCGGCCGGACGCCGGGACGCTGTAGGGGCGGCGGGCGGCGGGCGGGCGTCACATCCGGCGGACGCGCAGGACGCTGGTCAGCATCGGGAGGGTGAACTCGCCGTCGCCGGTCTCCGGGCGGGCGGCGAGGTAGGTGCGGGTCGCCGCCAGGAGGGCCTCGCGTTCCTGCTCGGGCATGACCAGGACGCCAGCCTTGGTGGCGAGGGTCGAGACGAGGGAGTCGGCGGTGCGCCGCTGGCCGTGGGGGAACTCCGCCTGCTCGGGTGAGTCGAACCAGGCGTCGGCGCCGCCCGACGCGGGCAGGTGCATCCGGGCCGTCTCGGTGCGCCAGCTGCCGGGCACGTCGCGCGGGCCGATGGCGGCGGGGCCGGTGACCTCGGCGAGGCCGGCCACCCAGTCGACGCCGTCGTCGAAGACGTTCCACAGGCCGGCCAGGACGCCGCCGGGCGCGAGGACCCTGGCGATCTCGGGGCCTGCGGCGGCCATGTCGAACCAGTGCATGGCGTTGCCGGACACCACGGCGTCGACCGACCCGTCCGGCAGCGGGATCGCCTCGGCGCTCCCCTCCAGTGAGCGGACGTCCGGCAGTGTGCCGCGCAGTTCGGCCAGCATCGCCGGGTCGGGTTCGACCGCGACGACCTGGTGGCCCAGTGCGACCAGTGTGGCGGTGAGCTTGCCCGTTCCGGCGCCGAGGTCGAGCACCCGTGGGCCGGGCGCGGCTTCGAGCGCCCAGTGTACGGCGGCGTGCGCGTAGTCCGGGCGGTGCTCGGCGTAGGCGACCGCCGCCCGGCCGAACGACGAGCTGTGCAGCCGTCGTTCGTCCTGCGCCGGCACCTGTCCGGTGGGCGCGTGGCCGCGGGTGGCATCCCGGTGGTGCTCCGTGCTGTGGTCGGTCCCCGTCATCGTGGCTCCTCGTGGTCGGCGGGCTGTGCCGAGTGCACAGCGCGCGGGCGTCCGCCCGGGGTCGACCGGCCCCGGGGACGCGAGCTAGCGGATCGATAGCTCGGGAGGGTAGGCGCTGCCGACTTGCGGGACAAGGGACGAGGGACAAGGCTCACGTCCGCTGACCGGGGATCAGAACGGACGTACGGTCCGGTGATCGCTACCCTGGCGCGGTGACGATCGAGCTGCGCGTGCTGTCCACGGTCTCCTGCCGGGGTGAGGAGGTCACCGCGCCCGGGCTGCGGGGGCTGCTCGCGCTGTTGGCCGGGGAGGTGCGGGCCGGGTGCGGCCGGGGGCGGCTGGTGGACGGGCTGTGGCCGGAGGAGCGGCCCGAGCGGCCGGAGAGGGCGTTGCAGGTGCTGGTGTCGCGGGCCCGGGCGAAGTTTGGGGCGGAGCTGATCGTCAGCACGCCGACCGGGTACCGGCTGGGGCTCGGGGAGGAACGGGTGGACGCCTCGGCGGTGCTGCTGCACGCCGCCGCCTGCGCCGAGAAGGCCCGGGCCGGGGACCATGCCGGGGTGCTCGCCGAGGCCGAGGCGGGGCTGGAGCTCTGGGACGGGGACACCGCGCCCGCGGAGCCCGAGGGGACGGATCCGGTGTCCGCGCTGCGCGCCGAACGGGCCCGCACCCACCGGGTGTTGCGGCGGGCCCGGGCGCTCGCGCTGGCGCGCACCGGGCGGCACGCGACGGCCGTCGAAGCGCTCGCCGGGGAGGCCGCCGGGCAGCCGCGCGACGAGGAGGTGCTGCTGGAGCTGCTGCGCTGCGAGGCCGGGACGGCCGGGGCGGCGGCCGCGCTCGGCCGGTACGACCGCTACCGCCGCGGCCTGCGGGACGCCCTGGGCGCCGACCCGGGGCCCGAACTGCGCGCACTGCACCAGGAGTTGCTGCACGGTGCGGCGGCCCCGGTGCGGCGCGGGGTGCCGCACGAGCCGAACCCGCTGGTCGGCCGGGAGGCCGATCTCGCCGCCGTGGCGGAACTGCTGGGCACCGCCCGGGTGGTGTCGGTGGTCGGCCCCGGCGGGCTCGGCAAGACCCGGGTCGCCGCCGCCGTGGCGCGCGGGGCGGCGCAGCGGGTGGTGCACCTGGTGCCGCTGGCCGGAGTGGCGGCCGACCAGGACGTGGCCGGGGCGGTGGCCGCCGCCCTCGGCGCGGGCGACCGGGCGGGGATCGCTGGTGCGCTCGCCGCCGGGCCGGCGCTGCTGGTACTGGACAACTGCGAGCAGGTGGTGCGCGGTGTCGCCGACCTGGTGCACGCGCTGGTGGCCGCCCGCCCTGACCTGCGGGTGCTCACCACCAGCCGCACCCCGCTCGGGATCTCCGCCGAATCGGTGTACCTGCTCCCGGAGTTGGACCGGGCGTCCGCCGTCGAGCTGTTCACCCAGCGGGCCCGGGCGGCCCGCCCGGACGTCGAGCTGCCGGCCGGCCCGGTCGCCGCGGTGTGCGCCCGGCTGGACGGGCTCCCGCTGGCCCTGGAGCTGGCGGCGGCCCGGGTACGGGTGCTGGCGGTGACCGAGATCGCCGACCGGCTGGCCGACCGCTTCGCCCTGCTGCGCGGCGGGCCCCGGGACGCGCCGCAGCGCCACCGCACCCTGCAGGCCGTGGTCGACTGGAGCTGGAACCTGCTGGACCCGCCGGGCCGGGCCGCCCTGCGCGCGCTCTCCGTCTTCCCCGGCGGCTTCACCGCCCGCGCCGCCGGGCGACTGCTCGACGACCCCGACGTCCTGACCGTCCTGGAGGACCTGGTCGACCAGTCGCTGCTGCGCCTGACCGACACCCCGAGCGGGGGACGGTTCCGGATGCTGGAGACGGTCCGCGAGTTCGGCGCGGCCGAGCGGACGAAGGCGGCGGAGGACGAGGCCTTCACCGCCCGGTTCCTGCTCTGGGCGCGGGAGTTCGGCATCGACCACCACGACGGCCCGTTCGGCCCGGCGGCCGTACCGGAGTGGCGGCTGGTCCGCGCCGAGCAGGACAACCTGGTCCGGGCGCTGCGGCTGGCCCTCGCCGCCGGGGACGGGCCCGCCGTCGCCGCGACCGCCGCCGTCCTCGCCGGGCTGTGGACCACCGAGGGCAACTACGTCCGGCTGCTCGCCCTCGCCGAGGACACCGGCGGCCCGGTCTCCCGGCTGCGGCCCGGGCCCGACCTGCTGGAGCCGGTGCGCACCCTCGCCGCCCTGAGCACCGTCAACACCCTGCTCGCCGCGGGCGGCGGGCTCGGCACCGGCACCGGCGCGCTGCGGCTGCTCGCCGCCCTGCGGCGGCTGCCCCCGGCCGCGCCGGACACCCCGGTGCGGGCCATCGCCACCGTGATGGCGGCCGTCCCCGAGGCGCTCGGCCCAAACGATGGCGAGGTGGGCGCCCCGGGCGGCGGGCTGTTGGCGGCCCTGTGTGCCGCCCCCGAACCGCTGCTCGCCGGTGTGGCCGAGGCGGTGGCCGGCTACCGCTGGGAGGCCGCGCAGGAGATGGAGCGGGCGACCGCCTCGGCGCGGCGGACGCTGGCGGCCTTCGAGACGCTGCCGGTGCCCTGGCTGCGGGTGCTGGCGCTCGCCCGGCTCGGCGAGCTGCATCTGCAGGGCGAGCGGGGCTCCGAGGCCCTGCCGCTGCTGGGCGCGGCGATGGCGGAGCTGGACCGGCTCGGCGACTGGAACGACATGCTGGGCCTGCGCTGGGGCATGGTGATCGGCAGCTTGCAGGCCGGGGACCCGGACGGCGCCGAGCACTGGCTGGAGCTGGCGGTGCGGCACCAGCCCGCGGAGGCCGCCGAGCTGCCCGCCCCCGAGCTGGGCGTCCGGGCCGAACTCGCCCTCGCCCGGGGCGAGGTGGACGCCGGTCTGGCGCTGTGGCGGCGCTCCGCCGAGCTGCTCGCCCGCGCCGCGGAGCCGCCCGCCGAGCCGTCCTGGGCGCTGGAGCCGATGGCGGCCTGCGTGGCCGCGCACGCCCGGTACGGCGAGTCGGAGCGGGTGGCCGCCCTGGCGGCTTCCCTCCCGGAGCGGCTGGTCGACCTGCTGGGCCGGTCGGCCGCGTTGGTGGAGGGCCCGCTCGCGGGGGCGCTGCTGCTCGCGCTCGGCCTGGTGGCGCTGGACCGGGGCGGCCGGGAGGGCGATCCCGAGCGGACCCGGACGGGCGTACGGCTGGTCGTGCTGGCCGAGCGGTTCCGCTGCCTGCGCACCTTCCAGCCGACCATGGGCTCGGCGGCGGCCCGGGCGGACGCGGAGCGGGCCGACCCGGCGGAGTACCGCCGGGCGGTGGCCGCGTACGGGTCGGCCGGGTCCGCGCCGGCGGACCGGTCCGCCCTGGCGGCCGAGGCGCGCCGGCTGGTGGGCGGCTGAGCGCGGAACCCAGAACGGGCCCCGGCACGCCGGCGCCCGCTCAGAGCCGCACCGGCAGCCGCAGCAGGTGGAAGCCGTCGGCCGGCCAGTGGCCGAACTCCAGCCCGTCCCGCGCGACCCCGAGCGCCGCCTCCGGTCGCCGGATCAGCACCTGGTCCAGCACCACCGAGGTGACCAGCCGGCCGAGGGCCGCGCCCAGGCAGTAGTGCGCGCCGTGGCCGAACGCCAGGTGGCCGTCGCCGCGCCCGAACTCCCGGGCGATGTCGAGGCGTTCGGGCGCATCGCCGTACTCCCGCGGGTCGTGGTCGGCGGCCAGCAGGGCGACGGTGACCGGGTCGCCGGTGCGCAGCGCCGTCCCGGCGAAGGTGAAGTCCGAGGCGGCGTACAGGGTGGCGCCGATCCGCACCAGGGTGATGTACCGCAGCAGTTCGGGCACGGCCCGCTCCAGCAGCTGCGGCTCGGCGCGCAGCCGGGCCAGCTGGTCGGGGTGGTCGAACAGGGCGAGCAGGCCGTGGGCGAGGAACAGCGCGGGCGGGGTGATGCCGGTGTTGATCAACAGGAAGACGGCCGCGACCAGGTCGTCCTCGTCCAGCGGCTGCTCGCCCTCGCGGGTGTCGTGGGCCAGGGTGGAGACGAGGTCCCCGGTGGGTTCGGCGCGGCGGCGCGCGATCAGCTCCTTGACGTGGTCGACGATGCCGACCAGGCCCTCGACCGTGCGGCTGCCGTCGCCGTACGCGAAGTCGCGGATCCAGCCGCAGACCCGGGGCCGGTCGGCCTCCTCGACGCCGACCAGCTCGCAGATCACCTGGGTGGTCAGCGGGTAGGCGAACTCGCCCAGCAGGTCGGCCGGTTCGTCCCGGGCGGCGAGGCCGGCCAGCAGCTCGGCGGCGGTGCGCTCGACGAAGCCGCGCAGGGCGGCGATCCGGCGGGCGGTGAAGGCGCGGGTCAGGGGCGCGCGGCGGCGGGCGTGCTCCTCGCCGTCGAACAGCGCCAGGTGGCCGGAGAGGTAGCCGGCGTACTCGGCGGGGAAGCTGTCGAGGGCGGCGGCCAGCAGCTCGTCCTGCGGGTCGGATCCGGCGTCGGCCGGAGCGGCGAGCCCCGCCCGGTCCCGGACCAGCCGGGGCTCGGTGAGCGCGGCCTTCACGTCGGCGTAGCGGGTGACCAGTCGGACCGGGGTGTCCAGGCCGGGCAGGACGACCCGGGGCAGCTCGGTCTGCTCGCGGAAGCGGGCGTAGGCGCCGACGGGGTTCTCGACGTCCTCGGGGGTGAGCCGGACGGGGGCGGTGGTCATGGCGGGTCTCTCCTTCGTCACACGGCTGTGCGGCTTTCGATGCCCCGGAGCTTGCCGGGGCCCGCCTTCAGCGCGGTTTCACCGTGGTTTCAGTCGTCCGGGCGGTGGCGCGGACGGTGTAATTGAACGCGTTCAGAAGCTTGGGCTAGGCTGGGCTCCCAGGAACCGGGGGCAGGAGGGGGAAGCCATGAAGGTCGTCATTCCCGGCGGATCGGGGGCACTCGGGGCGCTGCTCGACCGGAGCCTAACCGCCGCCGGACACCAGGTCGTGGTGCTGAGCCGCAGGCCCGCCGGGCCCCGGCAGGTCGGCTGGGACGGACGGACCCTCGGCGCCTGGGCGGCCGAGGTCGACGGGGCCGACGTCGTGCTCAACCTCGCCGGGCGCAGCGTCAACTGCCGCTCCACCGAGGCGAACCGGCAGGAGATGATGGACTCGCGGGTGCAGTCGACCCGGGTCGTCGGCGAGGCCGTCGCGGCCGCCCGCCGCCCGCCCGCGCACTGGCTCCAGATGAGCACCGCCACCGTCTACGCCCACCGCCACGACGCCCCCAACGGCGAGCTGGACGGCCTGATCGGCGGCAGCGAGCCCGACGCCCCGGCCGCCTGGCGGCACAGCATCGACGTCGCCCGGGCCTGGGAGCGTGCCCAGGCGGAGGCCGACACCCCGCACACCCGCCGGGTCGCCCTGCGTACCGCCGCGGTCCTCGGCCCCGAGCGCGGCGGCTCCCTCGACGCGCTCTCCTGGCTGGCCCGGCTCGGCGCCGGCGGCCCCGTCGCGGGCGGCTCCCAGTACGTCTCCTGGATCCACGAGCGCGACTTCGCGCGCGCCGTCGAGTTCCTGATCGCCCGCGAGGACCTCACCGGCCCGGTCAACCTCGCCGCCCCGAACCCGCTGCCGCAACGCGCGTTCATGCGCGAGCTGCGCACCGCCTGGGGCATGCCGCTGGCCCTGCCCGCCACCCGCTGGATGGCCGAACTGGGCGCCTTCGCGCTGCGCTCCGACACCGAACTGCTGCTGAAGAGCCGCCGCGTCGTCCCGACCCGGCTGCTCGACGCGGGCTTCACCTTCGACCACCCGAGCTGGCCGGAGGCCGCCCGCGACCTCGTCCGGCGGCTGCGCGGGCGGTAGCGCCTTCCGGAGCGTGGTGGGCCGGGTTCGTCACGGGGCCGTCACAGCTGCCCGCCGGTGCTTGCCCGGGCCCGGCCGCTGCCGGGAGCGTGGAGCCCACAGGCAGGGGACACCAGGGGGCGGGATGCGGACGGTACGGCTGTCGTACATGCGGCGGCGGGTGGACATCATCGGCGTCGGCTGCCTGCTGGCCCTGGTGATCGTGATCGTGCTGGGGGAGTCCGGTCTGGCCGACCCGGGGACGGCCGTGCTCGTCGGCGCCCTGGTGGCCGGCGCGGTGGCCGTCGGAGTACCGCACACCTTCTGGCTGCGGGAGGAGGCGGACGGCCTCACCGTGGTCCGGCTGCTGGTCCCGCGCCGCTACGCCTGGTCGGAGATCCGCGGCCTGGCCATGGAGTTCGACGAGGAGGAGGAGACCAGCGTCCACCGGGTCACCCTCCGGCTGCGCCTGGTGGACCCGCCGGGCCGGTTCTGGGGCCCGCTGCTCGGCCGGTTCGACGTCACCGACGACGACCGGCCGCGCGGCCTCGAACCGCGCGCCCTGGCCGAGCTGTTCGCCATCTTCGGCCGGCACGGGCTGCCCGTCGACCGGCCGGAGTTCGCCGACGACGTGCTCCACACCCGCGGGCTGCCGCCGACGCCGCCCCCGGCGGTGCGGAGCGTGCCGGCCGGGCCGGTGCCCGCGGCGGCGGAGGCGTACGCGGCCGCCCCGGGCGTCGCGGAGGAGGAGGCGTACCTGGCGGCCGGCCGGAGCACCGCCAAGAGCCCGCCCCGCAAGCGGCGTGCCCACCTGCTGCGCGCCGCCGCCCAGGCCGACCGGATCGCGCTGGCGGGCGGTGACGCGGACCGCGAGCAGGTGGTGTGGGCGCGGATCTCGGCCGGCTACCTGTGCGAGCACGACGGCGTCACCGCCGCCACCGACGACGACGCGCGCTCGTACGTCCGCCAGCAGTACCTGGACTGGCGCCGGGCCTCCGCCGACCCGCGGCGCGGCCGCCGCGACGGGGGCTGACCCGGGGGCCCGGCGCCGGTCACCGGCGTCGGTCACCGGGCGTCGGGTGCGCCCTACGGCAGCCGGGCGTGCTCGGCGCGGCTCTCGGCGATCCGGCGCGCGGCGAGGTCGCGGGCCCGGGCGCGGTCGTTGCCGGTGAGCCGGGCGAGGATCGCGGCGAGCGGCCTGACCTTGCCGAAGCCGCCCCAGTGGCCCTCGGGGATCTCGGTGGGGAACACCCAGATCCGGCCGGGGTCGCGCGGCCAGGCGCCGTCCTCGGCGTCCAGGATCGCCTCGGTGACGTCGGCGATGACGCCCGCGCGCTTGCGGGCGTCGAGCTGGCCCTCGGGCACCGACGGGACGACCTTGTAGCGCGGCGCGTCCGCGAGCTCGCCGCCGACGTAGACGGCGGCGGGCCGGTGGAGGAAGAGCCAGGACACCGAGCGGGTGACCGGGTCGGCGGGGTCGAAGCCCTCGTGGTGGATCAGGATCTCGGTGATGCGGTTGAGCAGGGCCGCTTCCGCCTCGGGGCGCAGGGCGCCGTCGGGGATGTGGACGTCGAGCATCGGCATGGCCGTCGCCTCCTGGATTTACTTTCTCAACTCAGGTGGCCCGGAGCCTAGCCCGGGCTGAGTGCGGATTGTCAACCCAGGTGGGTCGGACGGGCTAGGATCGACCCATGGCGGAGCAGCGGCGGCGGATCGACCCGGTGAACTGTTCGATGGGGCGCGCCCTCGCGGCGGTCGGCGAACGCTGGTCGCTGTTGATCGTGCGGGAGGCGCTGGACGGCGTCGGCCGCTTCGGGGAGTTCCGCACCCGGCTCGGCATCGCCAGCAACCTGCTGTCCACCCGACTCGACGGCCTCGTCGCCGCGGGCGTGCTGCGCCGCGTGCCGTACCAGGAGCCCGGCGACCGGCAGCGCTTCGAGTACCACCTCACCGAGAAGGGCAGGGACCTGCGGCCCACCGTGATCGCCCTGCTGGAGTGGGGCGACAAGTACCTCGCCGACGAGGAGGGCCCGTCGGTCGTCGTCCGGCACGGCGGCGGCGAGGAGCACGGCTGCGACGAACCGGTCACCCTCGTGCTGGAGTGCGCGGGCGGCCACACCCACCTGTCCCCGGACGCCGTCTACCGCAGCCCGGGCCCGGGCGCCCGCTACCTGCCGTCCTGAGCGGCCGGGCCGCTACAGCCCCAGCAGGTGGTCCAGGACCCGGCCGAAGACCAGGCGCCCGGACCGCGCCAGGACCGGATCGAGCAGCGGACCGAGCGACCGGGGCAGGCCGGCGACCGTCAGCTCCTCCGTCCAGACCGCCGCGCTGCCGCCGCCCACCGCCCGGACCCGCAGCTCGGCCCAGCCGTGCACCGGGTGGCCGCGCTTGACCAGCCGGCACCGCCCGTCCCGGCCGGGGCCGGGGACGACCAGCTCGGTGAGCTCCATCGGGTCGTCGACACGGAACGGCCCGAGGGCCGTCCGGGCCAGGACGACGTCGCCCGCCTCCCGGCCGGAGCCCCGGACCACGCGGACCCGGGTGAACGGCACCCGGTCCCCGTGCCGGTGCCAGGCCGTCAGGCGCTCCCAGCACTCGGCGGGCGGCAGCGGCGTACGGCGGATCAGGACGAAGCGGGCCACGGTCGCCACCCTAGGCCCTATCCAAGCCGCGCGGTGGCCCTAGCGGCGCCGCGGCAGGCTCCCCAGCAGGCCCGCCACCGCCGTCAGGTCGCCGTCCCCGTCGAGCAGCACCACCAGCGGCGGGTGCGCCGGCGAACCCAGCCGGGCGATCCCGCACGCCGTGGCCCCGAGCCCCGGCGGGGCGACCAGGGCGACCGGCGCGCGGGACTCCAGCAGCGGGCCGAGCACCGGGCGGTACGCGGCCGGGGGCGGGTCGTCCCCGGCGGGGCGCAGCACCCCGAGGGCCTGCGGGCCGGGCCAGTCGCGCGCGGCGCCGGGGTAGCGGGTGTGCGGGGCGTCGGGCGGGGGCAGCAGCAGGACCCAGCCCGCGCCCGGGTGGGCGGCCCGTCGCAGCACGTCCAGGCGCACCGCCGGGGCGGCCGGCTCGGTGCCCTCGGCGGTGCCGGCCGCCGGCTCGCCCAGCCGGGGCGCCGGCTGTCCGGCCAGGGTGGAGCGCAGCACCTCGGTGGTGCCCAGCCCGCTCGGCAGGTCGGGGAAGCTGCGCAGCAGGTGGGCGCTCTGGTCGAGGAGTTCGGCGGCGTCCCGGTCGGCGAGCAGGGCACGGTCGTGGGTGGTGGTGAGGACCAGCCCGCCGGTGGCGTCGTAGTGGGCGGCGAGCGTGATCGGGTACGAGGTGAGGGTGCCGGCCGGGGCCGGGCTCTCCACGTGGATGCCGTGCGCGGCCAGGTCGGTCTCCAGCCGCAGGTGGTGCGCCGCGGCGGGCTGGTGCTCCAGGACGACCAGGCTGTTCGGCCGCTGCCCGCGCGCGCCGGGCGTCCAGCGGTGGGCCTGGCCGGGGGAGACCCACTCGTACGCGGCGAGGTCGAGCACCCCGTCGCGCAGCGCCGCGAGCAGCTGCGGCACGGTGGTGCCCGGCTGCACCCGGACGGAGATCGGCAGCGGGTTGCGCAGGGCGCCGGGCAGCCGCTCGACGCCGTCCAGCGGGATGCCCCGGCCGGAGACGGTCACCGCGAAGCCGACCCGCACCGCGCGGGCCGGGCGGCGGGGCCGGTCCGTCTGCTCGGCGCGGTACAGCAGCAGCGCCCAGGCCGCCTGGAGGGCGCTGCTCTCGCCCGCGCCCCAGGCGGCCGCCCAGCCGCGCAGCCGGACCGCCTCGTACGGGGTGAGCCGGCGCCGGGCCCGGCCGCTGCCGCGCCGGCGCGGGTCCGGGGCGAGCGGCAGGACGGCGGTGGCGGGGGGCCGGGTGGACCAGAACTGCCGTGCCGCGTCGGTGCTCTGGCCGGACAGCCAGCGGGCGTGGTCGCGCAGGTCGGGGCGGCGCTGGCCGCCGACCAGCACGCCGCCGGTCAGGTAGGCGCGGTAGAAGGACTGGAGCAGCAGCCGTACGCTCCAGCCGTCCAGCATCGCGTGGTGGTAGGTGAGAAGGACCCGGGTGGCGGGCCCCTCCCCGGTGTCCGGTGGGGCGTCGACGAGGGTGGCGCGCAGCAGGGCGGGGCGGCGCAGGTCGAAGCCGCGCCGGCGGTCGGCGGCGAGCAGGTCCTCCCAGTCGGCGGCGCCGTGGCGGTGCCGGGTCACCTCGGGGACGGCGTGCTCGTGCAGCACCATCCAGGGGTCGTCGGGGCCGTGCTCGTCCCAGTCGAAGGCCGCGCGCAGCACCGTCTCGTGGTCGAAGACGGACTGCCAGGCCGCGGTGAAGCGTTCGGTGTCCAGCGGCCCGTGCCAGTTCCAGGACAGTTGCTCGACGTGCCGTCCGCCGGGCTCGGACTCCCCGATCACCTGGCGCAGCAGCTCCCGCTGGAGGGCGCTGGTCGGTACGGTGACCGGCTCCGGCGGGTGCGCCAGGGCTTCGCGCAGCTCCTCCAGCACCCCGGCGGCGCGGGCGAGCGGGCCCTGGGCGACGCCGACGAAGAGCCGCCGCCCGCCGTCCGGCGCACCGCTCCCGGTGGTGTGGCGCCCGCCGTCCCCGGTGGCGTCGCGCGCGTCCTCGACCAGGACCGCCCGCAGCCGGGGGCCGCCGGCCAGGCTGCGCCCCAGCTCCACCAGCACCCGGTCGAGCCCGTCCGGGCCGTCCACCGTCCGCTGCCAGAGCAGGTCCGCCGAGGGCCCGGCGGGGTCGTCGGCGAGGACGCTGCGCAGCGCGGCGCGCAGCGCCTCCGGCGGGTATCTCCGGTGCAGCTCGACCAGGACGAACTCCGGTGCCCGGGCGGGCCGTTCGGGGGTCCGCCGGGGCCGGGGGGCGGCGCCGGCCAGCGCGGCGCGCACCGCCCCGGCGTCCAGCGGCCCGGGCGGGCGGCCGGCGGGCAGGCAGGGCTCGGGCGCGGGTGCGCCGGCCACCAGCAAGGTGACGGGTGCGCTGGAGAACTGACGGTTCGTCATGGCTGATCAGCGGGCACCGGAGCCCTCATCCTTCCCGTGGCCGGCCGGGATCGCGCCGGGGTTACTGGGTGGCGAGCCCGCCGCAGACGTTCAGTGCCTGGGCGGTGATGCTGGCCGCGGTGGGGCTGGTGAGGTAGCCGGCCAGCGAGGCGACCTCCTCGGGCGTGGTGTAGCGGCCGAGCGGGATGTGCTGCTGGAAGTGCTGGTGGATGGTCTCGGGGGTGGTGTTGTAGGCGGTCGCGTACTCGTGGTGGATCCTGGTGGTGTGCGGGGTCTGGACGTACCCCGGGCAGATGGCGTTGACGGTGGTGCCGGTCGGTGCCAGCTCCTTGGCCAGCGCCCGGGTGAAGCCGATCACGGCGTGCTTGCTCGCGGTGTACGGGGCGCCCAGGGTGACGGCCTGCTTCCCGGCGGTGGACGCGATGTTGATGATCCGCGGGTGGGCGGTGCTGGTGATGTGGCCGTGCCGGAGGGTCTCCCGGGTGACCAGGAAGACCGCGTTCAGATTGGTGTCGATGACGTCGTACCAGAGGTCGTCTGTGGTGGTCGCGGTCGGCCCGCCGCCGGTGCGTCCGGCGTTGTTGACCAGGACGGTGATCGGGCCGTACTCGGCCACCGCGTGCCGGATCAGTTCGCCGACCTGGACGGGGTCGCGGACGTCGCAGGTGAGGCCGTCGGCCTGGTGGCCCTCGTCGCGCAGGGTGGCGAGGGCCTGGTCGATGTCCCGGGCGGTGCGGGCGCAGATGAAGACACGGTGGCCGCGGCTGCCGAGTTCGCGGGCGATGGCGAGGCCGATGCCGCGGGTACCGCCGGTGATCAGGGCGAGGGGTTTCTCGGGTGCGGTGGTCATGACGCGTCCTGTGGGTGAGGGCTGGGAGCTGGGAGAGGTCGGCGGGGACGGCCGTCCGGACGGGGCTCAGGCCGAGTACAGGTTGTAGGTGGTCGGGTGGGCCGTGGTGGGCGTGTTGAGGGTGGGGTCCAGGGTGAGGATCGCGTGCTGGAGGTGCTGGAGGTGCGGCGAGGGCTGGATGCCGAGCTCGGTGGTCAGCCGGTGCCGCAGGTGGTGGTAGGTGGTCAGGGCGCTGGTCTGCCGGCCGGCCCGGTAGAGCGCGACCATGGCCTGGGCGTGCAGGCCCTCGTGGTGCGGGTGCTGGTGGGTCAGGTGGGTGAGCTCGGGGATCAGCTCGTTGTGCCGGCCGAGCCGCAGGTCGGTGTCGATGCGGCGCTCCAGGGTGATCAGCCGGCTCTCCTCCAGGCGCATGATCTCGATGGTGAGGATCGGCCCGGGCCGGACGTCGACCAGGGCGGGGCCGTGCCAGAGCGCGAGGGCCTGGCGGAACTGGGTGGCGGCCTGGTGGTCCTGGCCGTGGTTGAAGGCGTGCTGGCCCTGGGTGGTCAGCAGGTTGTAGGTGTGGACGTCCAGGTTGTCCGGGTGGGTGGTGAGCTGGTAGCCGCCGTGCCGGGTGGTGAGGATGTCCTTGGCGGTGGCGTGCGGGGTCGGCCCGAGGGCCTGGGTGATCCGGCGGCGCAGCTGCAGGATGTACGTCTGCATCGTGGTGAGCGCCTGTCTTGGCGGGTCGTCGCCCCAGATCTCCTCGATCAGGGTGGCCGTGGGCAGGATCCGGTTCGGGTAGAGCGCGAGGAGGGCGAGGATCTGGCGCTGCTTGGCGGCGGTGGGGACGACGGAGATGCCGTTGAGGTCGGCGGTGAGGGGGCCGAGGACCCTGAGGTGCATGGCGGTTCTCCTCTCGTGCGGGTGAGTGGGGCTCGGAGGATCGTGAGCCCGTGGATTCGTGGGGCTGTGGACCCGTGGACCCGTGGGTCCGGTGAACTGTGCGCTGCTGGTGCGGAAGTGTGTTCGAATCAGGGGGATGGTGGGGTGGATGCGTCGCACCCTAGCGGCGCCACGGAGGGGCGGCCGGATTCCTCAAGTGCCCGTCGAGCGGGGTTCCGGGCGCTCTGGTGGGGGCTTCCGGGCAGCCGGAAGCGGCGGGGCGGCCCCCGGG
>NZ_JBHVEU010000135.1:0-19357 GCF_042802075.1 Kitasatospora sp. NPDC057518 | reverse complement strand
GGACCGACGCGCCCCTGCGGGCCCCAAGGGAAGAGTCAGAGCGACTTGCGGAAGGCCTCCGCCACCGCCAGGAAGATCGAGTTGCCCTCGGCCTCGCCGATCGACACCCGCACGCCCTCCGGGAACGGCCGCACGATCACACCGGCCTCGGCGCACGCGGCGGCGAACTCCTGCGAGCGGTCGCCGAGCCAGAGCCAGACGAAGTTGGCCTGCGAGTCCGGGATCTCCCAGCCCTGGGCGCGCAGCCCGGCCACCACCCGGGTGCGCTCCTCGACCAGCGCCTCCACCCGCTCCAGCAGCGCCTCCTCGGCGCGCAGCGAGGCGACGGCCGCGTCCTGGGCGAGCCGGCTCACGCCGAACGGGGTGGCGACCTTGCGCAGCGCGGCCGCCACCGGCTCGTGCGCGATCGCGAAGCCGACCCGCAGGCCCGCCAGGCCGTACGCCTTGGAGAAGGTGCGCAGCACGCAGACGTTCGGGCGGTCCCGGTAGAGGTCGATGCCGTTGGGCACCTCGGGGTCGCGGATGAACTCGATGTAGGCCTCGTCGACGACGACCAGGACGTCGGCCGGGACGGCGTCCAGGAAGCGCTCCAGCTCGGCGCGGTGGATCACGTTGCCGGTGGGGTTGTTGGGGTTGCAGACGAAGACCAGCCGGGTGTTCGGGGTGATCGCGGCGAGCATCGCGTCCAGGTCGTGGTCGCCGTTCGCCTTGAGCGGCACCGGGACGGGGGTGGCCCCGGCGACGGTGGCGACGATCGGGTACGCCTCGAAGGAGCGCCAGGCGAAGATCACCTCGTCGCCCGGGCCGGCCGTGACGAGCACCAGCGACTGGGCGATGCCGACCGAGCCGGTGCCGGTGGCGATGTGCTCGGCGGGCACCCCGAAGCGCTCGGCCAGCACCGAGGTCAGCTCGGTGACGCCCATGTCGGGGTAGCGGTTGAACGAGCCGGCCGCCTTGACCGCCGTCTCCAGCACGCCGGGCAGCGGCTCGTAGGGGTTCTCGTTCGAGGACAGCTTGTAGGCGTCGGCGCCGGCCGGCTTGCCGGGCTTGTACGTGGGGATGCCGTCGAGGGTCGGCCGCAGCCGCGGGCCCTGCGCTGACGTACCACTGCTCACGGTCGTACTCCGTTTCCAGTTGCGGAACTCTCCGGTGCGCTCGCCCGCCACGGACGGGGTCGCCGCCGTGCCCGGGACCTCGTGACGCGTCCGGACCACCCCGGTCGGGTGCCTTGCACGATACCGACCGCCCTCACCCGTAGGAGTGAGATGCCCGGTCGGGTTACAGGCGCAGATCAGCCATTCTGCCCGGTTCCTTTGGCACATGTCAGAGGTAAGAGGCCTGGTTTCAGGCGGGTATCGAAGGGGCGCACCCCGGCTCACTCGTGGAGAAACGTATCTTTGCGGGCTCCCGATGCGCCGGTCACAGACCCTTGTCAGGAGCCATACGATCGGTCCGCCATGACAGCAGCAGCCAACCAGAGCGGTCGGCGTCCCACCACCTCACGGCGTCTGGAGCGGGCCGGCATCCGGGATGTGGCAGCAGCCGCCGGAGTGTCGATCACCACTGTCTCCGATGCGCTGAACGGGAAGGGCCGCCTGCCCGACGAGACCCGCAGCCGGGTGCGCGAGGTCGCCGAGCGCCTCGGCTACCGCCCCTCCGCGGCCGCCCGCACCCTGCGCACCGGACGGTCCGGCCTGATCGGCCTGACCGTCACGACCTACGGTGAAGAGCCGTTCACCTTCACCGAGTTCGCGTACTTCGCCGAGATGGCCCGGGCCGCCACCAGCGCCGCCCTCGGCCGCGGCTACGCGCTGGTGGTGCTGCCCGCCTCCTCCCGCCACGACGTCTGGGGCAACATCGCCCTCGACGGCACCGTGGTCATCGACCCGCCCGACCAGGACCCCCTGGTGAGCGAGCTGTACCGGTCCGGCGTCCCGGTGGTCAGCGACGGCAAGCCCGGCAACTGCCCGGTCACCGCCTGGGTCGACAACGACCACGAGGCCGCCGTGCTCGGCATCCTCGACCACCTCTCCGAGGCCGGCGCCCGCCGCATCGGCCTGCTCACCGGCACCAGCACCGACACCTACACCCGGCTCTCCACCGAGGCCTACCTCGGCTGGTGCGCCAAGGTCGGCCAGGAGCCGGTGTACGAGACCTACCCGGCGCACGACCCGGCCGCCGGCGCCGTCGCCGCCGACCGGCTGCTCGCCCGGCCCGACCGGCCGGACGCCGTCTACGGGCTGTTCGACCCCAACGGCACCGACCTGCTGGCCGCCGCCCGCCGGTACGGCCTGCGGGTGCCGGACGACCTGCTGCTGGTCTGCTGTAGCGAGAGCGACGTCTACGCGACCACCGAACCGCCGATCACCACGCTCTCGCTCAAGCCGCGCAAGATCGGCACCACCGTGGTCAACCTGCTCATCGACGCGATCGAGGGCGTGGACTCCGGGACGGGCGTCGACATCGCCCGGCTCTTCCCGCCCCGGTTCCGCACCGCCGGCACCGGGCCGCCGCCGGGCACCCTGATGCCGACCGAACTGATCGTCCGCGCGTCCTCCCAGCGCCGGAGTCCGCGCACCACCGTCAGCCCGCCCCGGTCGCCGGGCGAGGTTTAGACCACCGCGCCGCGGCGGCCCCGGGACCGGGCCGCCGCGCCCGGGCAGAGCTGACGAGACCGTACCGAGCCGGGACAAAACGGACCTTGTGGGGCCGCCCGGCTGACGCTCCGGAGGATTGGATACCCACCAGGTGACGACGCCGGGAGAGTGGTCTTCCTATGATGGGCGAATGACACCCGAGGACCGCTTCCCCGGGCCTGAGCACCCCCACTCAGGCCCCCGCCACCAGCCGGACCTCGACGTGCTGCCGTACGGCACCTATTACGAACCCGATCCCTCCACCGGCTACCCCGCGGCCCCGTACGACGGGGAGACCCACGACGGGGAGACCTACAGCGGCTACGGCGGAGCCCGCTACCTGGAGCAGCACTGGCCCGCCGACGGCCAGGGCCACACCGTGCACGCCCAGGGGATCGGCATGGACCACAGCCCGGCCTTCGCGCAGCAGGGACAGGGCGGCTACGAGAACGGACCGGGGTACGAGGGGGGCCAGGAGCAGGGCGGGTACGACGGTCAGGAGCGGAGCGGGTACGAGGGCGGCCAGGAGCAGGGCGGCTACGAAGGCCAGGACCAGGGCGGCTACGAGCCCACCCTGCCCGACCAGCCCTCCCCGGCGCTCCAGCTCGCCGGCCGCGACGACCCGCCGACCATCGAGCTCGGCCCGCCGCTGCCCGACCCCGCCGCGCCGACCTACCCGTACCCGGCCCCCGGCCCCGGCGAGCCCCCCGGCCCGGTCTACGTCGTCGGCGACGTCCACGGCTACCTGGAGGAGCTGCGCGCCGAGCTGCGCCACCAGGGCCTGATCGACGCCGACGGCCACTGGTCCGCCGGCCGCGCCCGGATCTGGTTCCTCGGCGACTTCACCGACCGCGGCCCCGACGGCATCGGCGTCATCGACCTGGTCATGCAGCTGGCCGCCGAGGCCGCCGCGGCCGGCGGCTACTGCCGCGCCCTGATGGGCAACCACGAACTGCTCTTCCTCGGCGCCGCCAAGTACGGCGACGAGCCCGTCCAGTCCACCGCCGGCACCGCCTCCTTCCTCGCCGCCTGGCGGCTCAACGGCGGCCAGCAGAACGACCTGGACCGCCTGGAGGCGCACCACATCAGCTGGCTCTCCCGGCTCCCCGCCATGGCGGTGGAGGACGGCCACCTGCTGCTGCACTCCGACACCACCGCGTACCTGGAGTACGGCGAGTCCATCCCCGACGTCAACGACGCGGTGCACAGCCTGCTCGCCGACGGCAGCGTGGACGAGTGGTGGGACTGCTTCCGCCGCTTCACCAAGCGGTTCGCCTTCCGCGGCGAAGCCGGGCCGCTGGCCGTCCACGAGCTGCTGGACACCTACGGCGGCAGCCGGATCGTGCACGGGCACAGCCCGATCCCGTACCTCACCGGCGCGGTGCACAACGACGACGGCCAGCCGCCGCACATCCCCGGGCCGTACGTGTACGCGGACGACCTCGCGGTGGCGATGGACGGCGGCGTCACCATGGAGGGACGGCTGCTGGTCGCCCGGCTGCCCATCGGCTGACCGCCCGGCCGCCTGTCACCCGACCGCCCGGCCGTACGCCAACTGACGCCAGGCATAGAACAGTTGTTCCCGGCGCCCGAACCGTCGCACGCGCGCGTCCGGGGGCGCGAAATTCCGGAAACCGACTGTCAGCCCGGGCGTGCCCGCCCCTACCATGAGGCACACCACACCCGGCCGCCCGTCCGGCGGCCCGCCTCCGCGCCCGTTTCGGCGTCCTGAGGGCCGTACGCCCCCGGGGCCGAGCGAACGGGGTCCGCACGAACGGGGTCCCCATGACCAACCCCCCGCCCCTGCTCGCCGAGGACCGCCCGGAGTACGAGCGCCTCCTCACGGAAGCCCTGCGCGACCGCACCGTCCTCACCGCCCTGCGCGCACCCGGCGCGCTCGCCACCGCCGAACTGCGCCTCCGCGCCCTGCGCGACGCCGACCGCGTCAACGCCGCGGCCGCCACCGAGTACGCCCACTACACCCGGCTGCGCGAGGCCCTGCACAGCACGCCCCCGCCACCGCCCGGCGGCGAACCCGCCAACCCCGGGCTGCTCACCCAGCTGCGCACCGGCGGCGGCGGAGGCGGACCGTTCCCCGTCCTCACCGTGCTCACCCCGATCCTGGCCTGGGCCGCCGCCCTGTTCCTGCTGCTGATCGGCTACCTGCTGCGCGCCGCCGAGCCGGGCCTCGCCCTCGCCGGCTCCCTGGTCACGGCCGGCTGGGTGGCGCTCGCCGCCGGGGTCGCCGCGATGGCCATCGGCATCATCGGGCTGCTGCTCACCGCCCTGCGCGACGGCGCCGCCGCCGCCCCGGCCGGCACCGACCCGGAGCTCGCCGCCGAACTCGGCGACGCCCACGGCGAATGGCGCACCGCGCTGCGCGAGCGCGGACTCCTCCCGTACCTGCTCGACGCGCTGCCGCCGGTGCCGACCCCGGCAGCCCGACCCGGAGTCAGCCGCCCCGACGGCACCGGCCCCGACTTCAGCAGCCCGGACTTCACCGGCCCCGGCTACAGCTCACCCTCGTTCACCAGCCCCGGCGCCGAAGGACTGACCGACCGCGAAGGCCGCGTCCCCCGCCCCGCCGGCTTCACCCCACCCGACTTCACCGGACCCGGGTACACCCCACCCGACTTCACCGGACCCGACGCCGAAGAACTCACCGACCGCGAGGGCCGCGTCCCCCGCCCCGCCGGCTTCACCCCACCCGACTTCACCGGACCCGGGTACACCCCACCCGACTTCACCGGACCCGACGAGGTCCGCTGAACCCTCCGCTCCCCGGCCGGCGCCCCCGGACCGGGGGACATCCCCACCCCCGGTCCGGGGGCGGCCACCATCGTCCCGGGCCCCGCTGCCCGCCAGGCTGGAACCCACGAGTGGAGCACGACCCGGGGGAGACCAGCGATGCGCACCGGACCCGTCCGACCGGCCCGAACCGGACCGGCCCTGCTGCTGGTCACCGCCCTGCTGGCGGCCCTGCTGGGGCTGCTCCCCGGCGTCGGAGCCGAAGCAGCCGCAGCCGAGGCGGCGGGCGACGCGCCCGCGGCGGGCGATCCGGTCCCCAACCCGGTCGACTTCACCGGCGCCGGCGGCACCGTCCTGCACGGCCTGGTGCTGGCCGCGCCCGGCGCGAAGGCCGGCACCCCCGGCCCCGGACTGGTCATGCTCCCCGGGGCCGGCCCGGGCCCGCTCGCCGAGCTGCGCGCCGCCGCCGAGTCGTACGCGCGGCACGGCGTCACCGTCCTCGTCTTCGACAAGCGCACCGACGGCTACTCGACGACCCACCGGGACTACGGGCAGCTGGCCGACGACGCCCTGGCCGCCGTCCGGCTGCTGCGCGCCCGGCCGGAGGTCGCCCCGGACCGGGTCGGCCTGTGGGGCCTGTCCGAGGGCGCGTGGGTGGCCTCGCTCGCCGCCACCCGCACCACCGAGGCGGCGTACCTGGTCACCGTCGGGGCCGTCGGCCTCACCCCGGCCTGCCAGCAGGCCTGGGCGTACCGGGGCTACCTGCGCCACGCCGGCGTCTCCGGCTCGCTGGTCACCGCGCTCTCGGACACCTCCGTCCGCCTGCTCTCGGCGGCCGGGCTCTTCCCGGAGGCCGACTACGACCCGGTACCGGTGTGGGAGCGGGTCCGCCAGCCCGTCCTGGCCGAGTGGGGCACGCTCGACCGCGAGGCCGCCCCCGAGGAGAGCGCGACGATCATCCGCCGGGCCCTCGACCGCGGCGGCAACACCCACTACACGCTGCGGACCGTCCCCGACGTCCGGCACAACCTGCACCTGACCCGGGACGACGGCTACGACCGGCCCGACCTGCTCCCCGCCGACTACGCCGGGACCGAGTCCGCCTGGATCCAGCGGCTCGCCACCGGCCTCCCCGCCGCCTCCGCCGACCCGGCCCCGCACCAGGACACCCGCAGCCTCGCGCTCGACCCGCTCCCCTGGTACGAGTCCACCTGGTTCGAGGTCGTCGCCACCCTGCTCTGCCTGACCGGCTTCGCGGGCTACGCGCTGAGCGGCGCCGTCCGCCGCCTGCGCCGCCGGCCGCGCCCGGCCGCCCTGCCCCGGGCCGCCCGCTGGGCCGCCCTCGCCGGAACGGCCGCCCTCCTGGGCGCCCTCGGCTACCTGCTCTTCCTGATGCTCACCGCCGCGATGTTCCCCGGCCCGGTCCTGTTCGGCCGCCCGGTGGTCTGGCTGGCCGTCCAGCTGCTCGCGCTGTCCGCCCTCGGGGCGGCCGCCGTCGCCGCGGCCGGTGCCCGGCGGGAGCGGGCCGCCCTGGCCGCCGCCTCCCTGGCCGACCGGGCGCGGCTGGGCGCCCTGCTGCTGGCCGGGCTGGTGTTCCTGCCCTGGGCCCTGTCCTGGGGACTGCTGCTGCCCTGACCCCCCGCCATCGGGGCAACGGCCCGCTCCCTCGCCCGGGGGAGCGGGTTCGGCCCGGATGAGGACGCCCCGGCCGGCCCGCTCCGGGAGGGTCGGAGCCGGTGGTGGACGGACCGCGTCCGCCCGGGTCGGGAGGCGGAACCATGGGCGCACGGACGATCGCGGCACGACTGCACGGCACCCCCGCACCGGGCGTGCCCCGCTGGGCGGTCCGCACCGGGTACGCGATCACCCTGGCCGTCCTGCCCTCCTGCCTCTGGCGGATCGGCGGCTTCATCGTCGGCCTGCCGCTGCTCGACCACGGCCCGACACCAGCGGAGCGGGACCCCGCCCCGTTCGACGGAGGCTGGGCGTGCATCCTCGCGCTCAGCGTGGTCAGCGAGGCGCTGGCCCTCCTCTGCTTCGGCCTGGTCGCCCGCTGGGGCGAGGTGTGGGCGGGGTCGTCACCCACGGCTGGCAGACCGTCGTGTTCTGGATCGGCTACCTGCCGCCGGCCGCCTGGGGTCCGCTCCTCGCCGTGCTCACCGTGCACTACTACCGTCGGCGCAGGGCGAGTTGAGCCGCTTCGGGGCGGGCGCGGTCAGTCCGTCGCCGGCGCGCGGAGCGGCGCGCCCCCGGGCCGCTCCGCGACGACGTTCGTCGCCGCCCGGACGAAGGCGCGGACCCGGGCGGTGGTGTTGCTCTCCAGCCAGACCGGGCCGCGCTCGATCGGGGGCGCGTCGTGGATCGGCACGTACGCGACGTCCGGGCGCGGGTAGTAGTGGCGGGAGTGCTCGCCGACCGGGAGGACGCCGCGGCCCATCGCGACCAGGCTGAGCAGCTCGGAGAAGGTGCCGCCGGACGGGCCCTTGGGCACCGGACGGCCGGACGGGGTGCGGTCGGGGGTGCGGTCGCGCTTGAAGCCCGCCGAGGTGACGGCCGGGTACTGCACCACCGGGTGGTCGGCGAGCACCTCGACCGACACCGACCGCTCCGCGGCCAGCGGGTGCCCGGCCGCCACCGCGAGGACCCGCCGCTCGGTCAGCAGCACCGGCCCGCGGGCCATGCCGTCGAACGGGTAGGAGGCGATCAGGACGTCGACCGAGCCGTCCTCCAGGCTCGACCGGGAGTTGGACAGCTGCACCTCGCGCACGTCCACCCGGCAGTCCGGGTACCGCTCGCCGAACAGCGCGGCCGCCTTGAGCAGCACGGGCGCCGTCCACTCCCCGAGGAACGCCACCCGGAGCTCCCCGGTGACGCCCCGGGCGGCGTCCTCCGCCCGGCGCAGCGCCGCCTCCGTCGCCGCCGCCACCGGCACCAGGTCCTCGGCCAACTGCCGCCCCACCGCGGTGAGTCGGACCGACCGGCTGGTGCGGTCGAACAGCTGCGCGCCGATCCGGCGCTCCAGTTTCCGCACCACCTGGCTGACCCGCCCCGTGGTCAGGTGCAGCCGCTCGGCGGTCCGCCCGAAGTGCAGCTCCTCGGCGAGCGCGAGGACGACCTCGATCTCCAGCCGCTCCAGCATCCCGGCCCCGCCCGCCCCTCGATCGTTGAATGCGGCTCAACGATCGTACGACGATCACGCGTTGATCAGGCCTCCGGCCAGGAGGATCGTGGAACCCGTCCCCAGCAGTCGCACCCGAGCGGAGCCGATCACCCATGCGCGTCGTAGCCTTCGACCACCTGGTCCTCAACGTCGCCGACGTCGAGCGTTCGCTGGCGTTCTACTCCGGCCTGCTCGGCCTGGCCCCCGTCCGGGTCGACGAGTGGCGGGCCGGCCGGGCGCCGTTCCCGTCCGTCCGGGTCGGCGCCGAGACCATCATCGACCTGGTCCACGGCCCCCGGCACGAGTCCAACGTCGACCACTTCTGCCTCACCGTCGAGCCCCTCGACTGGCAGGAGGTCATCGACGCCGGCACCTTCACCGTCCTCGAAGGCCCCGTCCCCCGCTACGGCGCCCGCGGCACCGCGACCTCCGTCTACGTCCAGGACCCGGACGGCAACACCGTCGAACTCCGCTGGTACCCCCAGGACGCCGACCGCTGAGCGGCGCCGACCGCCGAAGGGCGCCGACCGCCGAGCGGCGCCGCCCCCGGCCCGAGCACCGGGCCGGGACGGCACGCGGCCGGCCGCCGGGTCAGCTCCGGCCGGCGAGGTGCTCGACCAGCCGGTCGAAGCTGGAGTTCAGCCCCGCCTCGGCCTCCGGGCCGCGGTACATCTCCGGCACCCCGGTCTGGTGCAGCACCACCCGGGTGCGGCCCTCGTCGAGCCCGGTGAAGGTGAGGGTGGACCGCATGCCCGAGCCCTCCTCCACCATCGCGAAGAACTCGCCCGCCCGGATCTCGGTGATCTCCGCCTTCAGCGGGTACCGGTCGCCGGTCTCGTCGACCACCATGGTGCTGTCGTAGCGCCCGCCCTCCTTCGCCTCGATGGTCACGGTGTCCAGCGGCACGTGGGTGCCGACCGGACCCCAGAAGCGGACGAACTGCTCCGGCTCGAAGTACGCCTCGAACGCGGCGGCGGGGGCGCCCGGCAGCTCGCGGGTGATGGTCAGCTCGCCCAGGTTCTCGGTCATCTCGGAATCTCCTCCGTGGTCACGTCTGTCGCTTGCACAGGGGTAGACCGGGACCGCCCCGAGAACTCATCGCTCCCCGCGAAAGTTTTTCCGACGAGTTCTCCGGAGCTCTTCCGACGAGCTCTCCTGAGCCTGACCCGGAGCCGGTGCCCGCTGCCCGCTGCCCGCTGCCCGCTGCCCGCTGCCCGCGCAGCGCCGACGGCCGTCAGCCGAGCAGGAGTTCCGCCGCCGGGGTGTGGTTCCCGGTCGCGGAGGCGCCGGCCATCGCCGAGGCGGCCGTCGTCGGGTCGGTGCCGGGCGGCACCACCAGCAGCAGGAAGTGGTCCTGGAGGCCCCGGGTGACGCTGATCGTCGCGTCGCTGCCCGGGAACCAGTTGATCCTGATCATCAGGCCGTTCGCCATCACGGACCGGGGCACACCGTCCCACGCCGAGGTGTCGAGGCCGACCCGGAGGATGCGCCCGAAGTGGGCGCCGAGCGCGGTGATCAGGTCCGGCAGTTCGGTGCTGACCTGGTTCGAGCGGGGCCACCAGGCCCCGTCGAAGACGCCCTCCCGCGACTGCGTCGGCTCCAGCTCCAGGCGCGGCAGCAGCGGCGCACCGGGCACCGTCCACGGCCCTGTGGGCGAAGGGTTGGGGAGGGGGATCGGCATCATCTGAGGCCGCCCGTCCGGTCCACGAGGGACCCGTCATGACCCAGGGCGACGTCGACGCTGATGCCGGTGTGCGGAATGTCCTTGGCTGCCTCCCACGCTACTCCGCCACGGCCTCCCCCGGGCCGACCGCCGCCCCGCTCTCCGCCCCGTCCCGCGCACCGCCCGCCGCCCCGTCCGCCCGGGGAGTAGCCTCGGAGACATCCAGGGCAACCCGCATCCCGGTCCCGTTCCGGCTTCGTTCTGGGTGAAGGACAGCCCGGCAGGCCCCGCTCCGGCGGGCGGCCGGAGACGGGAAGCGGTGAACGCCGTGACCACTCACTCGCCCCAGCCCGCACGACCCTGCCACGGCCTCACGGTCGCCGATGCCATGGACCCCTGCGACTACCAGATAGCCGACGACAGCACCGTCGACCAGGCCGACGACGTCCTCCGCGGCGCCCACCTCGACTACCTGCTCGTCCGCGGCCACGACGGCCGCTGCGAGGGGCTGGTCACCCGCACCGGACTCCATCCGTTCCTCACCCGCTCCTGGTACGCCGAGCGGACCGCGATCAGCTCGACCACCCACCAGCGAGGCCCGTTCGCCTGGCCGACCATGGGCCTGGCCCTGGCCGCGATCGCCATGCGGATCAAGCACCTCGCGGTCTGGCCCGTCGTCGACGAGGACGGCTACATCCTCGGCGCGCTGACCGCGGACCGCGCCGCCGGCCTGCTCGCCCCCGACCTGGTCGTCACCGTGCCCGCGTGACCCCGCCCCGCCGGCTCATGACGGGCCCGGGCCCGGGGCGAGCAGCCGGCGCAGTGCCGTGGGTGTGTGCCCCACGTGCTCGCGGACGACGCGGGTCAGGTGCGCCTGGTCGGCGAAGCCGAGCTGGGCCGCCAGGGCGGCGAGGCCGGGTTCGCCCTCGACGATCCGGTCCATGGCCCGGGTGACGCGTACGCGGTTGCGGTAGCGGGTCAGCGAGACGCCCGTCTCCCTGGAGAACACCCGGCTCAGCCGGTAGGGCGACACCTCCAGCAGCGCGGCCAGCGCGCAGAGCCCACCGGCCTCCGGGGCCTCCTCGATGATCGCCTCGCGCGCCGCCGCGGCCAGCGCCCGGTCGGCCGGCCTGCCTGCCCGCCGGGCGCGGGCGGTCGGCTCACCGACAGCGGCCGCGACGAGGCGGAGCAGTTCCTCCGCCAGCGCGTAGTCGATGTCGCCGGTGCCCGCGGCGGCGACCAGACGGCGGTGGGCGAGGTCGACGCGCGCGTCGACATACACCGTCGTCGCGGCGGGCGGGCGCCCGAGGAGGGAGGGCTCGAACCTGACCGACGTGCAGACGTCGCCGCCGGCCGGGTGCGCGAAGCGCTCCTGCTCGCCGGGCGCGCCCAGGTAGGCCGTGGTCGCGTCCAGATCGGTGTCGGTGCCGTCGGCCGACCGCCGGAACCTGCCGCGTCGCACCAGCACCAGGCGGTGGTCGTCGCGGCTCTCCGGCTGCGACCACCGGGTGTGGTCGGAGCGGCACCCCACCACGGTCACGGTGAACTCCGGCCGGGCGGCGAGGGTCGATGCGGACAGCATGCCGCGGACGGTACCCGCCGGGTACGACAGGACGGCCCGCAAGGATCTTCAAGACCTCCGGTGCCGTCACCCCGGATGCTGGGGCCCACGTGACGACAGGAAGGGAGCCATCCATGGCCGTCCACGCGGAGCTCACCGCGATCACCATCGACTGCGCCGACCCCCGGGCCCTCGCCGGGTTCTACCGCCAGGTCACCGGCTGGGACCTCGGGCAGGCCGACGACGACTTCGTCCAACTCGGCGCGGGACCGGTCCGGTTGGCCTTCCAGCGGGTCGCCGGCTACCGGGGGCCCGGCTGGCCCGACGCCGCGAAGCACGCCCACCTCGACTTCGCCGTCGCCGACCCCGAGGCCGCGGTGAAGGAGCTGCTCGCGGCGGGGGCGACCAGGCCGGAGTTCCAGCCCGGCGAAGGCGATTGGACCGTTCTCGCCGACCCCGAGGGCCACCTGTTCTGCATCGCTTCGGCCTGACGAGGAGTCGACCACCCATGGCCTCGATCCACAAGGAACTCGTCATCGACGCCCGCCCCGAAGCGGTGTGGTCGGTGCTCAGCGACTACGGCGCGGTGCACGAGCGGCTGGCGCCCGGGTTCGTCACCGACACCGTGCTGAGCTCGGACACGCGCACCGTCACCTTCGCCGACGGCACGATCGTGCTCGAACGGCTCGTCGACCTCGACCACGAGGCGATGCGGGTCGCCTACACGGTCGTCGGCGGCAGCCTCCACCCGTCCCACCACCACGCGTCCATGCAGGCCCTTCCGGAGGCCGGCGGCCGGACGAGGTTCGTGTGGCACACCGACGTCCTGCCCGAGGCCCTGGCCGCACCGATCGCCGAGTCCGTCGAGCACGGTTCGGCGGTGATCCGCCGCACGCTGGAGGCCGCCGCACCGGTCGCCGGCCCCGACGCCGGGAGGTAGCGGAGGACCGCGAAAGCGCCGCCCCGAGCTGATCGGGGCGGCGCTCCGGCGTCCCGGGTCAGTCCACCAGCGGGAGGTAGACCTTGTTGCCCTGGGCCGCGAACTCGGCGGACTTCTCGGCCATGCCGGCCAGCGCCTCGGCGTCGAACTCACTGGAGACGGCGGTGGATCCGTCGCCGTGCTCGTCGCGGATCTTCTGGGAGATCTTCATCGAGCAGAACTTCGGGCCGCACATCGAGCAGAAGTGCGCGGTCTTGGCGGGCTCGGCGGGGAGGGTCTCGTCGTGGAAGTCGCGGGCGGTCTCCGGGTCGAGGGCCAGGTTGAACTGGTCCTCCCAGCGGAACTCGAAGCGGGCGTCGGAGAGGGCGTCGTCCCAGGCCTGGGCGCCGGGGTGGCCCTTGGCCAGGTCGGCGGCGTGGGCGGCGATCTTGTAGGTGATCACGCCGGTCTTGACGTCGTCCCGGTTGGGCAGGCCCAGGTGCTCCTTGGGGGTCACGTAGCAGAGCATCGCGGTGCCCCACCAGGCGATCATCGCGGCGCCGATGCCCGAGGTGATGTGGTCGTAGCCGGGGGCGACGTCCGTGGTCAGCGGGCCGAGGGTGTAGAACGGCGCCTCGTCGCAGATCTCCTTCTGGAGATCCATGTTCTCCCGGATCTTGTTCATCGGGACGTGGCCCGGGCCCTCGATCATCACCTGGACGTCCCGCTCGCGGGCGATCCGGCCGAGCTCGCCGAGGGTCTTCAGCTCGGCGAACTGCGCCTCGTCGTTGGCGTCCGCGATCGAGCCCGGACGCAGGCCGTCACCGAGCGAGAAGGTGACGTCGTAGGAGGCGAGGATGGAGCAGAGCTCCTCGAAGTTGGTGTAGAGGAAGTTCTCCTGGTGGTGGGCCAGGCACCAGGCCGCCATGATCGAGCCGCCGCGCGAGACGATGCCGGTCTTGCGGCGCGCGGTGAGCGGGACGTAGCGCAGCAGCACGCCGGCGTGGACGGTCATGTAGTCGACGCCCTGCTCGCACTGCTCGACGATGGTGTCCCGGTACACCTCCCAGCTCAGCTCCTCGGCGCGGCCGTCCACCTTCTCCAGGGCCTGGTACAGCGGCACGGTGCCGATCGGCACGGGGGAGTTGCGCAGGATCCACTCGCGGGTGGTGTGGATGTTGCGGCCGGTGGAGAGGTCCATGACGGTGTCGGCGCCCCAGCGGGTGGCCCAGGTCATCTTCTCCACCTCCTCCTCGATCGAGGAGGTGACGGCCGAGTTGCCGATGTTGGCGTTGATCTTCACCAGGAAGTTGGTGCCGATGACGGCCGGCTCCACCTCGGGGTGGTTCACGTTGACCGGGATGACGGCCCGGCCGCGGGCCACCTCGGCCCGCACGAACTCGGGCGCCAGGCCCTCGCGCAGCGCCACGAACTCCATCTCCGGCGTCACCACGCCCCGCTTGGCGTAGGCGAGTTGGGTGACGGCGGCACCATCGCGGCCGCGCAGCGGACGGCGCGGGCGGCCGGGGAAGACGGCGTCCAGGTTGCGCAGGTTCCCGCCGCGCGGCGAGGTGTGCTTGATCCCGTCGTCCTCGGGGCGCGACTCGCGGCCGTCGTACTCCTCGACGTCGCCGCGCTGGCGGATCCAGGGGTCCCGCAGCGCGGGCAGGCCGCGCCGCACGTCGGGCTCGTACGACGGGTCGGTGTACGGGCCGGAGGTGTCGTACAGCGGGACGGTCCCGCCGTTGGTGAGCCGCACCTCGCGGTACGGGACGCGCAGGTCGGGGCGCGATCCCTCGCGGTAGGCCTTGTGCCAGGCCGGGGTCGGGTAGCCGGTGCGCTCGCTGCTGGGGGCGCTCCGGACAGACTGCGGCTGTGCTTCGAACGTGGTCATCTGACCTCTACTCCCTACGCCGGCATTACCCGGTCAGGTTCCTGCGGTCGACGCAGCCGTCGGTCCGTCCGTCGACGTCCCGGTCAGCGTCCTCTCAGCCCGGTGCTCCGAGCTCCCGCGTCGCAGGCGGTGTTGCCTGCACACGACGCCCAACACCGTAGCGAGCGGATCGCCGCAGGTCCAGAGCGCCTCACGGGCCGGCGGCCGACCGCGTCCACCGACCCCGCGGCCGAAAGTGTCCTCCCTCGCCCCCATAATGCTCACCAATACTCCGCAGACGCTCCATCAAAGTGTGTACGGCCCAACCGGGTCGCACTCACCCGGGGTTTCGCGGCTTTGACGACTTTTGGGGGAAATGCATCGTGCGCATGCGTCACGTGGCCGGGCTGAGCGCCGCCGTGGTCTCCGCGGTGGTGGGCCTGCCACTGCCTGCGGCCGCGGCCGAGCCGACCGCCGTCCTGTACGTCCAGGGCGGTCTCTGCAAGGACAGCGGACCGGGCACCCAGGCCCAGCCGCTCTGCACCGTCCAGGCCGCCGCCGACCGGGTACTGCCCGGCCAGACCGTGGAGGTCTCGCCGGGCACCTACCCCGAGGATGTGACCGTCCGGCGCTCCGGCGAGCCCGGCAAGCCGATCACCTTCCGCGGCACGGGCCGCATCGGCAAGCTGTCCTCCCTCCCGGGCAGGACGTCGACCTTCCCTGTCATCGCCGGCCCGCTGCGACAGGCGGTGAAGATATCCGGCCAGCACGACGTCGTGTTCTCCGGCTTCGACGTGACCCACTTCGAGCTCGACGGGGTCAGCCGGGTCGAGCTCTCCGGCAACTGGATCGAGCAGCGGGACGACAAGATCGCTCGGCCGGCCGTCGCCGTCACCGGCGCCAGCGACCACGTCCGGATCGAGCGTTCGGTCGTCCGCGCGACCACCGGTGGTGTGAAGGTCGGTGCGGGCATCGCCGGGACGGTGATCGCCGGCAACGACTTCATCTCCTCGCTCGGGGGGCCGGCCGTCTCGGTGACCGACGCACCGGGCACGGTCGTCACCCACAACACCACCAACCTGACACCCGAGGTCACCATCGACCTGGCCGGCTCGTCCGACCACTCGACGATCACCAACAACATCGTGGCCGCGAGCGCCATCCAGGTGGCCGCCGGCTCGACCGACGGAACCACCCTCGACTACAACGCCGTCTGGTCCTACAACCCCGACCGCTGGCCCAGCTACAAGTGGGCTGACGTCGCCTACAAGATGGCCCCAGAGCTACAGGCCGGGACCGGCCAGGGCCAGCACGACGTGAACTACCAGATCCCGTTCGACCTCGATTTCTCGCCCCTGTCGGTGCCCATGTCCTCCGCGGGCAACTGGCAGGCCCGCAGCGTGATCGACTCGGCCGGCCCCGAGGCGCCCGGCGTTCCGACCGTCGACCTGCTCGGCCACGACGCGTTCGACCACGAGGACGTCGCCAACACCGGACCGAACGGCGGGTTTCGCGACCGCGGCGCGTACGAGGTCATCGGCACCCTAAGCGCCAACCTCACGGTGACCCCGGAGAACGACGTCGACCCGCTCGCCGTGACGGTCAGGGCCAACCCCGTCAGCCCCTCGCGGATCACCGGCTACTCCTACGACTTCGGCGACGGCCCGGCCAAGCCGTGGGAGAACCGGTCCTCCGAGCGCCATGTGTACGCCAAGCCCGGCACCTACACCGTGCGGCTGACCATCACCGACGAGTTCGGCACCACCCGAACCGAGGAGCGGAACGTCACCGTCGACTACACCCCGGCCGGCTACACCGCGATCGCGCCGACCCGCATCCTGGACTCCCGCCAGCCCGGCGGCCGCTACCCGCGGCTCGGCCCCGGCGAGACCATCGACCTGGACCTGCGCAACCGCGTCTCCGGCTCGGCCGGCACCCTGGTGCCCCCGGGCGCCACGGCCGTCGTGCTCAACCTGACCGCCACCGAGGGCACCGCCGACAGCCACCTGGACGTCTACCCGTCCGCCGCCGCCCGGCCGACCACCTCGAACGTGAACTTCGGCCCCGGCCAGGACGTCGCCAACCTGGTGACCGTGCCGATCGGCCCGGACGGCAGGGTGGTGGTGCGCAACAACGCGGGCTACGTGCACACCGTCGCCGACGTCCTCGGCTACTTCACGGCCGGCAGCCCCGACCGCTTCACCTCCGTCGCCCCGGCCCGGCTGCTCGACACCCGCTCCGACGCCACCCCGCTGACCGGAGGCACCCCCCGACGGCTCCAGGTGGCCGGCGCCGGCGGCGTCCCGGCGGGCGCCACCTCGGCGGTGCTCAACGTGACCGCCACCGAGTCCGCCTCGGCGGGCTTCGTCACCGTCTACCCCGGCGGAACCCAGCGCCCCGCGGCCGGCTCCAACCTCAACACCGCCCCGGGCCGGAACATCCCCAACCAGGTGGTGGTCCCGCTGGGCGCGGACGGCAGCGTCGAGCTCTTCACCAACGCCTCCAGTTCGCACCTCGTGGTCGACGTCTTCGGCTACTACGGCCCGGACGGCAAGGGCCTGTTCACCCCGGTCACCCCGACCCGCCTGCTGGACTCGCGGAACAGCACTCCGTTCGGTCCGTTCTCCAGCCGTACGGTCGAGGGCGTGCCCGCGCGCGCGACCGCCGCGGTGGTCAACCTGACGGCGACCGGGACCACCGGGGCCACCCACCTCACCGCCTGGGCCACCGGGACGGCCAAGCCCGGCACCAGCAACCTGAACGCCAGCCCCGGACTGGACGTCCCCAACCACGGCACCATCCCGGTCGACGCCCAGGGCCGGTTCGACATCGCCAACAACGCCGGCACGACCGACGTCATCGCCGACCTCTTCGGCTACTACCGCAACCAGTAGCAGCACTCCGGACACCGGAGAACGCCAGAGGCCCGGCTCCCCGTCTCGCGGGGGGCCGGGCCTCAGGGCGGCGGTCGGGGCGGCCGGTCAGCTCTTGGCCGCCTTCTTCACCAGGACCACCACGGCGGCCGCGATACCGACCACCACCAGCAGCTTGATCACGATCGAGAGCAGTGCGCCGACGACGCCGAACACGAAGGCGACGATGTTCCAGGCCAGCACCAGGACCAGCACCGGGATGACGATGTTGCGCACCCAGGAGGGCAGCGACTTCCAGAGCTCAGCCATGTCGGTTCCTCTTCTCCCCTCGGGTCGGCCGCCGTCCGGTGCCGCATCCCGCTTGCTTTCGGTACTTCGATCGTACGGTGGCGCGAGTGCCGGAACGAGGCCCAACGGCCCGGAGAGAACCCCGAGATCCCCCCGATCCCGACCCCCCGGGTGACCCCCGAGAATTCCTCCGACGCGGCACAACCCCCGGCCTTCCGGAACGTCCTACCTAGTGCCGGGACCATGCCCTCCCGGCGCCGTCTACCAGGGGGGAACCCGACCCATGCGGGCCAGCACAGCCATGTCCACCGCCGCTCTCGCGGCGCTCAGCCTCACCGTCGCGGCCCTCGCCGCGGTGCCCGCGACCGCCGCCCCGGCCACTGCACCGGCGGCCGCCACCGCTGCCGCCGGCACAGCCCCCGGCGCCACCGCACCGGCCGGATTCGTCGGGATGGCCCCGACCCGGATCCTGGACACCCGCGCGGGCAACCCGGCGACCCACAGCGTCTGGCCGGTCCAGGAGGGCGAGTACTACTCGACCCCGATCGCCACGGGCTGCCACAACCACCCCCCGCAGGAGTGCTACGGCGTCGTCCCGGCCGACGCCACGGCCGTGGTGGTCAACGTGACCGTGACCGACCCGACCGCCGACAGCTTCGTGACGGTCAGCGGCACCCCCGGCACGCCGGGCACCAAGCCCGCCACCTCCAGCATCAACTTCAGGGCCGGCCAGACCATCTCCAACCTGGTCACGGTCGCGACCGGCCCGGTCAACCGCTTCGTCCCGTGGCTCACCCTGTACAACAACGCGGGCACCGCCCACGTGGTGCTCGACGTGGTCGGCTACTACAACCCCACGGCGACCGACAAGTACGGCCCCCTGACCCCCACCCGGATCGCCGACAGCCGCGACAACGGCACCGCCGGCCGGCTCCGCGGCGACGAGATGCGCTCGTACCTGGTCGCCAGCCCCGAGCTGGGGACCGCGGACGCCACCTCGGTGATCCTCAACGTCACCGCGACGGAGGGCACCTGGGACAGCTTCCTGACCGCGTACCCGACCGGGACGATCCGGCCCACCAACGGCTCGAACGTCAACTTCCCGGCGGGCACGACGGTTTCGAACCGCGTCGTGGTGCCGGTCGGGCCCGACGGGAGGATCAACCTCTACAACCACGCCGGCTGGGTGCACGTCATCGTCGACGTCGTCGGCTACTACGGGCCGTCCGGAAAGGGCCTGTTCAGCGCGCTCAAGAACCCGGTGCGGGCCTTGGACACCCGGAACGGCTACTCGGTGGCCACCGGGTCGACCGTGCAGGTCCAGGCCGTCCCCACCGACGGCTCCGTGCCGAACGCCATGGGGGTCGAGACGAACGTGACGGCCACCAACGTCCTCGCGGACGGCCACCTCACCGTCTTCCCCGGGCCCGGCCAGGCGCCGAACACCTCCACCCTCAACGTGAGGGCGGCGCGGGACACCTCCAACTCGGCGACCACCGCGGTGACCCCCGAGGGCAGGTTCTCCGTCTTCAACCACGGGTTCGGACTGGACCTCATCGCCGACGTGAACGGCTACTACGTCACCGGCTGATCCGGCCACGATCCCGCCCGGCCCGCCGGCCCCGGAGCACCCGGG
>NZ_JBHVEU010000134.1:0-19360 GCF_042802075.1 Kitasatospora sp. NPDC057518 | reverse complement strand
AGCTACCTCGCAGGCCTCCACCTCCGCGCCTCAATGATCTGGATAGACGACCTCGTGCGACCACCCAACTGATCACAACATCACACAGGCCCTAGCTAGATCGTTCGGAGGTCCTGGGGCCCGGGACCGGCGTCGTCGGCCCAGCCCTGCGGGTCGGTCCAGGCGGTCAGTGTGCGGCGGGTCTCGAAGCGGCGCTCCCGGCCGGTCAGCGGATCGGTGAACTCGATCGTCGAGGCGAGCAGTTGCAGCGGGCGGCGGAAGTCGTCGGCGGCGGGCTCGGGCAGCACGACCGGGTAGACCGGGTCGCCGAGGATCGGCAGCCCGAGGCCGCACATGTGCAGCCGCAGCTGGTGGGTGCGCCCGCTCAGCGGCCGCAGCCGGTAGCGGGCGAGGCCGTCGCGGCGCTCCAGCAGGTCGATCCGGCTCTCGCTGTTCGGCGGCGCGTCGATCTCCTGGGCGGCGATCACCCCGCGCTCCTTGACGATGTGGCTGCGTACGGTGCGCGGCAGGCTCAGCTCCGGGTCGTACCCGGCGACGGCCTGGTACTCCTTGCGCACCAGGCGGTCCCGGAACAGCGTCTGGTAGGCGCCGCGGTCCTCCGGGCGGACGACGAACATGGCCAGGCCCGCGGTGAGCCGGTCCAGGCGGTGCGCGGGGCTGAGCGCGGGCAGGTCGAGGGCGTGCCGCAGCCGGGACAGCGCCGTCTCGGTGACGTGCCGGCCGCGCGGGGTGGTGGCCAGGAAGTGCGGCTTGTCGACCACCACCAGGTGCTCGTCGCGGTGCAGCACCACCAGCTCGAACGGGACGCGCACCTCCTCGGGGAGGTCCCGGTAGAACCACAGGTGGGCGCCGGGGCGGAACGGCTCCGCCGGGGCGATCGGGCCCTGTTCGCCGACGATCTCGCCGTCCCGCAGCGCGGCGTCGATCCGCTCGGCCGGGACGGCGGGCAGCCGGTCCACCAGGTGGTCCCGCACGGTCGGCCAGGGGCCTTCGAGCGGCAGCCGGAGGTGGACCGGGTCCACACCGTGGCGCTGCGGGAGGGGGGAGGCCGGGCGGCGGCTCTTGCGTCTCATCTCCCGCCCCAGCCTAGTGCGCGCCGGCGCGCGCCCCTCGGCCGAGGTGCTGACCCGGGGCCGGGCAGGGAAAGTGGACCGGAGGCCCTCGTGACGCCGGGGGCCTCCGACCGTCCGCCGACCGGGCCGACCAGCCGCCCCACCGGCCGAACCGAGCAACCGACCGATCCGCCGGACCGACCGGCCGGCACCACTGGAGGACGCGTGACCGCCGACGGCCCGGACGGGGTGCCGCCGCTGCACCTGCCGAGGCGGACCCGGCTGCTGCTGTACGGCTCGCTCCTGCTGCTGGTCGCCGCCGTGGTGGCCGCGCTGGCCATCGGGCCCGGGACCACCCTGGCGCCGCTGCTCGCGGTGGCCCCGGTGCTGGCCGGTGCGACCACCCGGCGGGCCCGGGTGCCGCTGCTGGTCGGCGCGGCGGCGGTGGTCGCCGTCGGCCTGCTGGAGTCGGCCAACGCGCAGCTGCCGCTCTCGGTCCGGATCAGCGTGCCGGTCACCGTCCTGGCCTCGACCCTGGCCAGCGCGGCCAGCGTCGTCCTGGTGGCGGCCCGCGAGCGGGAGCTGTTCCAGGTCCGGACGGTGGCCGAGGCGGCCCAGCGGGCCCTGCTGCGCCCGCCGCCGGAGCGGATCGGGCCGCTGCGCCTGGCGGTGCGGTACGTGGCGGCGGCCGCCGAGGCCCGGATCGGCGGGGACCTGTACGCCGTGGTGGAGACCCGCTTCGGGCTGCGCATCCTGCTCGGGGACGTCCAGGGGCACGGCCTCCCGGCGGTGGAGACGGCGGCGGACGTCCTCGGGGTGTTCCGGGAGGCCGCGCGGACCGAGCCGGACCCCGGGCGGCTCGCCGAACGGCTGGACGCGGCGCTGGCCGCCCGGCCGTCGGAGGAGGGGCGGTTCGCCACCGCGCTGCTGCTCGACGTGGCGCCGGACCGGGGGCCGGTGCGGCTGGTGAACTGCGGCCACCCGCCCCCGCTGCTGCGCCGGGCGGGCCGGGTGAGCGAGCTGGAGCCCCCGTTCCCGGCGCCGCCGCTGGGGCTGCTCGGGCTCACCGACGACAGCTACCCGGACCGGCGGTTCGACCCGGAGCCGGGCGACCTGCTGCTCCTGCACACCGACGGGGTGTCGGAGGCCCGGGACGCCGCGGGCCGGTTCTACCCGATCGCGGAGCGGCTGCCCGGACTGCACGGCGGCACCCCGGCGGACCTGCTGGACGCCGTGCTGACGGACGTCGGCGGCTGGGTCGGGGACGCCGGCCTGGCCGACGACGCGGCGGTGCTGGCGATCCGCTGGGAGCCGTGACCGGACCGCGCCGACGGCTCCGGAGTGCCGTCCGGGGAACTTCCCGGAGAGCAGCTCCGGAGAGCTTCCCGGCCGCGATTGATGCTGAACGGAAAATCGAACTTCAGCCGGGCAGGCGGCAGCGTCCGTTGCGCGGAGCGGAACGGACGAACTCGTGAGCGGGTTCCGTCAGGCAGTGGGGGCGAGGGTGACCTGGTGGCCGAGGGCTTGGAGCTGGCGGACGAGGTCGCGGGTTCGGCGGGCGCTGTTCAGGTGGCGTTGGTGCCAGTCCGCGCCGAGGTCCTGGTAGCGGGCGTCGGGGTCGTTGATCAGGTGCCAGGCTATGACGAGGATCGAGCGGGCGACGGCGACCAGCGCCTTGGCGTGGCCCCGGCGTTTGACGATCCGGCGGTAGCGCGAGCCGAGGAAGCTGTCCGTGCGGGCAGCGGCGTTGGCGGCTTCGCCGAGGGCGCCCTTGAGCCAGGGGTTGCCGCGACCGGCCGGGCCGGTGGTGTTCTTCGTCCCGGACTGGATGGTTCTGGGGCAGAGCTTGGCCCAGGAGACCAGGTGCTCCGGGCTGGGGAAGCGGTTCATGTCCAGGCCGATCTCGGCGAGGATGATGTGCGCGGTGGTGGCTCCGACTCCGGGGACGGCGTCGAGGCGCTCGACCAGTTCGGGCCCGGGGCGTCCGACAGCGGTGGTCGGCGCGTCGTCGTGTTCGGCAGCGGCGGCCGGGCCGGCCAGCTCGTTGAGAAGCATGGTGATGTGCCGGTCGAGTTCGCTGATCTGGCGGGTGAAGTGGTCGACGGTCTCCAGCAGGATCCGCAGGAGACGACTGTGGTGCTCCTCGAACTGCCCGGTCAGTGCCTCGACAAGGAGTTCGCGCTTGTTGACCAGGCTGCCTCTGGCCAGCTCCGCGAGCGCGCGCGGGTTGCGCTCGCCGGCGACCAGGGCGTCGAGCATCGCCCGGCCCGAGACGCCGAAGAGGTCGGAGACCACGCTGGAGAGCTTGATCTGGGCGTCTTCGAGGGCCTTCTCGACGCGGTGCTTGTGGCGGGTGCGGTCCTGGGTGAACGCGGTGCGGGTGCGGGTGAGGTCCCGCAGTTGGCGAACCGGCTTGGGCGGCACGAACGAGGCGCGGACCATGCCGCGTTCGGCGAGCTTGGCCAGCCAGACCGCGTCGAGCTTGTCGGTCTTCGGGCGTCCTGGGACGTTCTTCACCTCGCGAGCATTGACCAGCCAGCACTCCAGGCCGCGGGCCTCCAAGAGGTAGAAGAACGGCTTCCAGTAGTTGCCGGTCGCCTCCATCACCACCCGCTGCACGCCTTGGCAGAGCAGCCGGTCGCCGAGTTCCAGGACCGCGTTGGTGGTCGAGGCCACCGTCCAGACCTGCTGCACCCGCCGACCCTCGCGGTCCTCGTGCGGCAGGCGCATGCAGACCACGCCGGACGCCTTCGCGATGTCGATCGCCGCGACCCGCGCCACCGCCCCGTCGGCCTGTTCTTCTCTCGTCTCCTCCACCGGTTGTCCTCCCTTGCTGTCGTGCTCCAGAGCGGGGGCCACCCGGGGGCCTGAGGGAGGCGGAGAAGCTGAACGGCGTGCTCAAGGCGACAGTGCGTGGTCCCTCGGGCGGCCCCCTCACCAGACTCCTATGCGGACTCGAAGCCCAAACATCATGCGGCGTCAGCGGATGGCCCCCGCACCGATTTTCACGCGGGCAAGGCGTCATCCGCAGGTGAACGGCTGACTCCTATGGGCTGAACGGAAAATCGAACTTCAGCCGGGCAGGCGGCAGCGTCCGTTGCGCGGAGCGGAACGGACGAACTCGTGAGCGGGTTCCGTCAGGCAGTGGGGGCGAGGGTGACCTGGTGGCCGAGGGCTTGGAGCTGGCGGACGAGGTCGCGGGTTCGGCGGGCGCTGTTCAGGTGGCGTTGGTGCCAGTCCGCGCCGAGGTCCTGGTAGCGGGCGTCGGGGTCGTTGATCAGGTGCCAGGCTATGACGAGGATCGAGCGGGCGACGGCGACCAGCGCCTTGGCGTGGCCCCGGCGTTTGACGATCCGGCGGTAGCGCGAGCCGAGGAAGCTGTCCGTGCGGGCAGCGGCGTTGGCGGCTTCGCCGAGGGCGCCCTTGAGCCAGGGGTTGCCGCGACCGGCCGGGCCGGTGGTGTTCTTCGTCCCGGACTGGATGCTTCTGGGGCAGAGCTTGGCCCAGGAGACCAGGTGCTCCGGGCTGGGGAAGCGGTTCATGTCCAGGCCGATCTCGGCGAGGATGATGTGCGCGGTGGTGGCTCCGACTCCGGGGACGGCGTCGAGGCGCTCGACCAGTTCGGGCCCGGGGCGTCCGACAGCGGTGGTCGGCGCGTCGTCGTGTTCGGCAGCGGCGGCCGGGCCGGCCAGCTCGTTGAGAAGCATGGTGATGTGCCGGTCGAGTTCGCTGATCTGGCGGGTGAAGTGGTCGACGGTCTCCAGCAGGATCCGCAGGAGACGACTGTGGTGCTCCTCGAACTGCCCGGTCAGTGCCTCGACAAGGAGTTCGCGCTTGTTGACCAGGCTGCCTCTGGCCAGCTCCGCGAGCGCGCGCGGGTTGCGCTCGCCGGCGACCAGGGCGTCGAGCATCGCCCGGCCCGAGACGCCGAAGAGGTCGGAGACCACGCTGGAGAGCTTGATCTGGGCGTCTTCGAGGGCCTTCTCGACGCGGTGCTTGTGGCGGGTGCGGTCCTGGGTGAACGCGGTGCGGGTGCGGGTGAGGTCCCGCAGTTGGCGAACCGGCTTGGGCGGCACGAACGAGGCGCGGACCATGCCGCGTTCGGCGAGCTTGGCCAGCCAGACCGCGTCGAGCTTGTCGGTCTTCGGGCGTCCTGGGACGTTCTTCACCTCGCGAGCATTGACCAGCCAGCACTCCAGGCCGCGGGCCTCCAAGAGGTAGAAGAACGGCTTCCAGTAGTTGCCGGTCGCCTCCATCACCACCCGCTGCACGCCTTGGCAGAGCAGCCGGTCGCCGAGTTCCAGGACCGCGTTGGTGGTCGAGGCCACCGTCCAGACCTGCTGCACCCGCCGACCCTCGCGGTCCTCGTGCGGCAGGCGCATGCAGACCACGCCGGACGCCTTCGCGATGTCGATCGCCGCGACCCGCGCCACCGCCCCGTCGGCCTGTTCTTCTCTCGTCTCCTCCACCGGTTGTCCTCCCTTGCTGTCGTGCTCCAGAGCGGGGGCCACCCGGGGGCCTGAGGGAGGCGGAGAAGCTGAACGGCGTGCTCAAGGCGACAGTGCGTGGTCCCTCGGGCGGCCCCCTCACCAGACTCCTATGCGGACTCGAAGCCCAAACATCATGCGGCGTCAGCGGATGGCCCCCGCACCGATTTTCACGCGGGCAAGGCGTCATCCGCAGGTGAACGGCTGACTCCTATGGGCTGTCAAGCGGCGGTGAGCCATTCGCGGTAGGCGTTGGCGAGGTCGTCGTCTCGGCGGATCCCGCGTTCGAGGGTGGAGATGGTGGCGGGCCAGACGCCGAAGTGGTTGGCGACGGCGGTGAGGGTGATGTTCTTGGCCTGGCGGGCGGGTCGCAGGTCGGCGATTTCGGGGACGGCGACGTTCGTGGTGAGGCAGCGGAAGATCTCCCGGGCGATGGCGCGTTTGAGGAGGCGGATGATCTCTTTCTTGGTGCGGCCGGCCTCGGTCTGGCGGGTGACGTAGTCGCGGGTTCGCCGGTCGCCGGACATCCGGCAGAGGGCTATCCGGTAGAGGGCCGCGTTGGCGGCGCGGTCACCGCCGCGTGAGAGGCGGTGGCGGTTGGTCCTGCCGCTGGAGGCGGGGACGGGTGCGGCTCCGCACAGGGCGGCGAAGGCCGCCTCCGTGCGCATGCGCTCAGGATTGCCTCCGGCGGTGACCAGCAGCTGGGCGGCGGTGTCGGGGCCGACACCGTAGGCGGCCCGCAGGCCGGGGTTGTGGGCGGTGACCTCGGCGTCGAGGGCTCTGGTGAGGGCCTCGTGTTCGGCGGTGAGCTCCTTGACGCGCCGGGCGAGGCTCTTGAGCGCGGTCAGGACCGCGGTGTGGACCGCGTCCCCGGCCGGTCGCAGTCGGGCCAGGGCCTCGGTGCGCTCCGCCGTCTTGAGCCGCCCGTACCTGGCGCGGATCGCCTCGGGTGCGGTGATGAGGAGCTGTCCGATCTGGTTGAGGGCGGCGGTGCGGGCCTTGACGGCGGAGCGGGCGGCGTTGTGCAGGACGCGTATGCCGGCGACGGTGTCGTCCTTGGGCACGCTGGAGGCGCGGCCGGACAGGGCGGCGCGGGCGGCGGCGTAGGCGTCGATGGGGTCGGACTTGCCGATGCGGCGGCGTTCGGCCCGGTCGGGCCGGTTGACCTCGACGACCCGGTGCCCGCACGCGCGGGCTTCGCGGGTGAAGCCGGCCCCGTAGGAGGACGTGCCTTCGACGCCGATCGCGGTCACGTGGCCGTGGGCGTTCAGGAAGGCCAGGGCGGCGGCGTATCCGGCTGTGGTGGTGGCGAACCCGGCGTCCGCGAGGTGGCCGCCGTTGTCGCTGATGACGGCGACGTGGATTGTGTCGGCGTGGGAGTCGACCCCGCCGAACACCTCCTGGTCCGCTGTGTCCGGTCTGACCGCTGATGTCATGCTGATGGTGCCTTCCCTAGCCGGAGGTCGGCGCCGGCCGGGTGGAGCAGACAGGACATTGAAGGGGCTTCTGGACCAAGCTCCTATCAGGTCATGTTCCGCCCGGCCGGAGCCATAGGAACAGGTTCCGGTGGCCGGACAGAACAACTCGAGGACAGCCCAGCAAGGCGTCAGTCAGTGGCCGAGCCACGACCACCGGAACCTGAGTACCAGCATCAATGTCAGTGGTGTGTGCAAGGCTCGGTTCACGGTCGGCGGGGAGCCGGCCGCAGGGTGGTCGCGGATCGACGAGGGGACGGTGCCATGGGGAGCGGGAGCAGGGCGAGCGGGTCTTTCGAGGTCACGGCGTTCGAGCCGGTGGAGACGGAGGAGCGGGAGGGCGCGGCGTTCGGGCGGGTCCGGATCGCCAAGACCTTCACGGGCGGGCTGAGCGGGGCCAGCGAGGTGCGGATGCTCTCCGTCGCGGGCCCCTCCGGCAGCCCGGCCTCGTACGTCGCGGTGGAGCACGTGACGGGTGAACTGGACGGGCGCAAGGGCTCGTTCGTGCTCCAGCACGCGGCCTGGGACACCACCGGCACATCGATACGCGTGGTGCCGGGCACGGGCACGGGCGAGCTGGCCGGGATCACCGGCGAGTTCCACCTGACCGTCGACGGGTCCGGCACCCACACCTACGTCCTGGAGTACGGGCTGGGCTGACGCCGGCCGCGGCGCGCGCGGCCGGCGGCCCCGGTCCGTCAGAGGATGGGCTGGGTCGCCTCCAGCCGCTGGATCGCGGTCCGGACCGCGGTCGCGTAGGCCCAGAACAGCGGCAGGGTGTTGGCCGCCCGCTCGGTGCGGGTGTTCTTGCCCGGGGCGAACATCGCGGCCCGCAGCTCGGTGGTCATCTCCAGCTGGGCGCCCATGCCGAGCAGGCTGCGGTTGCAGATGTTCTCCGGGGAGATGCCCGCGATCTCCTCCTCGCCGGAGGCGGTCACGGCCCGGATGCCCGCGGCCGCGAACTCCTCCATCAGGTACTGGCGGAAGGTGGGGTTCAGGCCGCCGACCAGCACGGCCTGGGCGGCGGCCTCCAGTCCGGCCTGGGCGGCGGTGCAGCCGTGCAGCGACAGCACGTTGCGGCTGCCGGCGCACATCGCGCGGGCCACTCCGTCGTCGCAGTGGGTCGAGGTGACGTGCAGCTCGCTGTTGTTGGAGGAGCGCAGGCCCTCGAACATCCAGAAGTCGTGCGTCGGCCCGGCAGCCGGGGCCGGGGCGAGGTCGGCCGGGTGGTAGCCGGCGATGGCCAGGCACAGTTCGGAGGTGCCGCCCTCGATGCCGCCGCCGTGCGGGGCGATGACGGTGGTCCGGACGAACGGCGTACGGCCCTGCGGGCTCTGGTCGTCGACCAGGTGCCGGCGGTAGCGGCGGCCGTAGTCCACGCCCTCGACCACGGTCGGGTTGGCGTAGAGGGCCGTGTTGGAGGGGTACAGGTCGGCGGCGGCGCTCGCGGGGGTGCTGCCCACGGCGGCGCCGAGGGTGCTGAGGGCCGGGGCCGCGGCGAACGCGGCGATCAGGGTACGACGGTTAATCACGGTCACGGATCATGACAGGAGGTGGGGGATCGGAAAAGTACCGGCAAGGCTTTGGCCAAGTCGACGCCATGTCACGACGGGACCGGCCCGGTCGTGCGACACCGGCCTGACCGTGCGACACCGGATCGACGGAGGCGTGCCGCATCCGCCCGGGCATGGGACGGCGCTGTCACGATGATGCGATCAGTGCACGATCGGCATCGGAGGGTGGCGCATGCCCGACACGGCGGTGGATCGTACGACGGCAGTGGTCGTGGAGGCGCGGACGGTCGAGCAGGTGGTCGGCCGGCTGCGGGAGATCGGGGCGGGGCTGCCCCCGGCCGACGGGGTGGGGGTGTTCAACCGGCTCTACCTCACCGTGACGGAGGCGGTCCGTGACCGGCTGGACGGCGGGCGCTTCGCCGACCCGTCGGCGGTGGCCGAGCTGGACGTGGTGTTCGCCGGGCGGTACCTGCGGGCCGTGGCCGCCGACGCGGCCGGGCAGGAGCCGCCCGCCTGCTGGCGGCCGCTGTTCGCGCTGCGCGCCCACCCGGGGGTGCACCCGCTGCAGTTCGCGCTGGCCGGGATGGCCGCCCACATCCAGCACGACCTGCCGCTGGCCGTCGTGGACACCTGCCGCCGCCGGGGCTGCGAGCCGTCCGACGTCGAGCCGGACTACCACCGGATCGACCGGGTGCTGGCCGAGGTGGAGACGGCCGTCCGGGAGCAGCTGATGCCCGGGCCCGACCTGCTGGAGCGCGCCGAGCCGCTCACCCACCTGCTCGGCGCCTGGTCGGTCGGGGCCGCCCGCGAGGGCGCCTGGGGCACCGTCGAGGCGCTCTGGGAGCTGCGGCACCTGCCGGGCGCCGCCCGGGCCCTCGCCACGGCGCTGGACGGTTCGGTCGGGCTGCTCGGCCGCGTCCTGCTGCTCCCGCTCGGGCAGGGCGGGAGGCAGGGCGGTGGACCGGAGGACGGGCGCGACACCGGAACGGCCGGCGGCCGGATCAGCGGCCAGGCCCCCGGGCACCGCACCCCCGCAACGGCCCCCGCGACGGCCCCCGCGACGGCCGCGGCCGCCCGGCTCCCCGAGGCGAGGAACCGGACGGCCGACGGTGCGGGCCCCGACGCGGCGGGCCCGGCAGGCACAACAGGCGCAGCGGGCGCCGGAGCCGGTCAGGCCCAGCTGGAGTGCAGCGGCTTGCCCTCGGCGTAGCCGGCCGCGCTCTGGATGCCCACGATCGCCTTCTCCTGGAACTCCTCCAGGCTGCCGGCGCCCGCGTAGGTGCAGGAGCTGCGGACGCCCGCGATGATCGAGTCGATCAGGTCCTCGACGCCGGGGCGGGTCGGGTCGAGGAACATCCGGGAGTGCGAGATGCCCTCCTCGAACAGCGCCTTGCGGGCCCGGTCGTACGAGGAGTCCTGGGCGGTGCGGTTGCTGACGGCGCGGGCCGAGGCCATGCCGAAGCTCTCCTTGTACTGGCGCCCGTCGGCGGCGGTCTGGAGGTCGCCCGGGGACTCGTAGGTCCCGGCGAACCAGGAGCCGATCATCACGTTGGAGGCGCCGGCGGCCAGCGCCATCGCGACGTCGCGCGGGTGGCGCACGCCGCCGTCGGCCCAGACGTGCTTGCCGAGCCGGCGGGCCTCGGCGGCGCACTCCAGGACGGCGGAGAACTGCGGCCGGCCGACGCCGGTCATCATCCGGGTGGTGCACATGGCGCCGGGGCCGACGCCGACCTTGAGGATGTCGGCGCCCGCCTCGACGAGGTCGCGGACACCGGCGGCGGAGACCACGTTGCCGGCCACGATCGGGACCCGCGGGTCCAGGCCGCGCACCGCGCGCAGCGCGCTGATCATGGACTCCTGGTGGCCGTGCGCGGTGTCGACCACCAGCACGTCGGCACCGGCCTCGATCAGCGCCGCGGCCTTGCCCGCGACGTCGCCGTTGATGCCGACGGTGGCGGCGATCCGCAGCTTGCCGGCCTCGTCCACGGCCGGGGTGTACAGGGTGGCGCGCAGCGCGCCCTTGCGGGTGAGGATGCCGACCAGTCGGCCCTCGCCGTCCACGACGGGGGCGAGCTTGCGGTGCGCCTCGGTGAGCTTCTCGAAGGCGGTCCGCGGGTCGATGCCCTCGTCCAGCAGCAGCAGTTCGCGGGACATGATGTCGGCCAGGCTGGTGAAGCGGTCCACGCCCTGGCAGTCGGACTCGGTGACCACGCCGACGGGCTTGCCGTCCTCGACCACCACGAGGGCGCCGTGCGCGCGCTTGGGCAGCAGCGAGAGCGCCTCGGCCACGGTGGCGCCGGGGGCGAGCGTGATCGGGGTGTCGAACACCAGGTGGCGCTGCTTGACCCAGGAGACGACCTCGGCGATGACCTCGGTGGGGATGTCCTGCGGGATGGCGACCAGGCCGCCGCGGCGGGCGACGGTCTCGGCCATCCGGCGGCCGGCGATGGCGGTCATGTTGGCCACGACCAGCGGGATGGTGGTGCCGGTGCCGTCGTTCGAGGAGAGGTCGACGCCCTGCCGGGAGCCCACGGCGGAACGGCTGGGGACCATGAAGACGTCGTCGTACGTCAGGTCGTACGAGGGCTTGAGGTCGTTCAGGAAGCGCATGAAGGAGGGCTCTCTGGCTGGGGGGATACACCTCGGGTGCGGTTGCGGCGATGCCGCCGGAGCGCACTCGGGCGCCCGGCACCCAGCGTTCGATTCTCCGTGAGGGTGGGGGCAAAAGCCAGTTCGACGGGCATTGCTGGGGCTGCGTACAAACCGTGATCAATACTCCGCGCGTAGACATGGAGGATCATCCAAAGACCCCCTCCGACGTCGGCTTTTCGCCCCGGTCCGGACCGCTCCCGTAGCATTCACGCGGTAAGGGGCTTGGCTTCACGCGTGTGGGCGTGGCGAATCGGGAAAGCGGCAGCAGGCGTGAGCATCGGTCAGACGGACATCGACCAGACGGACCTCCGACAGGCGGGCATCGAGCAGACGGGCACCGGGCGGACGGACCTCGGCCAGGACCCGGTCGAGGGCGCCGAGGAGGAGACCGACTTCGGTCCCGGCCTCGACCCCGAGCGGCTGCGGCTCTGCCTGGAGGTGCTGGCCGAGCTCGACGAGCTGCACGTGGACCATCCGGACGCGATCACCGTCCGCAAGGCCGTCGGCGGCATATTCCGTACCCTCAAGCAGCGCCGCCGCCAGGAGACCCGGGCCCGCAAGACCGCCAACGACCGCGAGGTCACCGCCCGTACCGCCACCGGCGCGCCCACCCGGATCGACGACGAGACAGCCGGCGCCTTCGGCCTGACCACCGTCACCACCACCGAGATCGCCGGCATTCTGGAGCGCCCGCGCTCCTGCTACACCTGCAAGCAGCGGTACATCGAGGTCGACGCCTTCTACCACAACCTCTGCCAGGACTGCGCGGTCAAGAACCGCTCCCGCCGGGACGCCCGCGCCGACCTCACCGGCAAGCGCGCGCTGCTCACCGGCGGCCGGGCCAAGATCGGGATGTACATCGCGCTGATGCTGCTGCGCGACGGCGCCCACACCACCATCACCACCCGCTTCCCCAACGACGCGATCCGCCGCTTCACGGCGATGCCGGACAGCGCCGAGTGGATCCACCGCCTCAAGATCATCGGCATCGACCTGCGCGACCCGGCCCAGGTGATGGCCCTGGCCGACGAGGTCGCCGCCGACGGCCCGCTGGACATCCTGATCAACAACGCCGCGCAGACCGTGCGCCGCCCGCCGGAGTCCTACCGCGAGCTGGTCAACGCCGAGTCCGCCCCGCTGCCGGCCGGCGAGCTGCCCCAGGCCACCACCATCGGCCGCTTCGGCAGCGGCAGCGTCGACCTGCCCGCCCTCCCCCACCAGGCGGGCGGCGACACGCAGCGGATCACCGCCGAGGACGTCACCTCGCTCGCCCTGGTCACCGGCTCCGCGACGCCCGACCGGATCGCGGCCGGCACCGCGATCGACGCCGGCGGCCTGGTGCCCGACCTCGCGGACACCAACAGCTGGGTGCAGACCGTCAGCGAGGTCGGCCCGATGGAGCTGCTGGAGGTCCAGCTCTGCAACTCCACCGCGCCGTTCATCCTGATCAGCCGGCTGCGCCCGGCGATGGCCGCCTCCGCGTCCCGCCGCAAGTACGTGGTCAACGTCTCCGCGATGGAGGGCGTCTTCTCGCGCGGCTACAAGGGCGCCGGCCACCCGCACACCAACATGGCCAAGGCCGCGCTCAACATGCTCACCCGCACCAGCGCGCAGGAGATGTTCGAGTCCGACGGCATCCTGATGACCGCCGTCGACACCGGCTGGATCACCGACGAGCGGCCGCACCCGGACAAGATGCGCCTCGCCGACGAGGGCTTCCACGCCCCGCTCGACCTGGTCGACGGCGCGGCCCGGGTGTACGACCCGATCGTGCGCGGCGAGGCGGGCGAGGACCTGTACGGCTGCTTCCTCAAGGACTACGACCGCTCCAACTGGTAACCAGCCGAAGGGGATGGCGAGTTGAGCACCGCACCGTCCGGGCCGACCGAACCGACCGCGCCCACCGGACCGACCGGACCCGCCTGGCCGGCCGCGCCCGCCGCACCGGTCCCGCCGACCGCGCCGCTGCTCGGCGCCGGGGTCATCGTGCCCACCGGGGACGGCCGGGTGCTGATCGGCCGCCGGACCACGGCCGGCGAGCCGCCGACCTGGAGCCTGCCCGGCGGCAAGGTCGACCCCGGCGAGTCCTTCGAACGGACCGCGGCCCGCGAACTCGCCGAGGAGACCGGCATCGTGCTGCCCGCCGAGGAGATGCGGGTGCTCGCCGTCCATCTCGACCACGAGCTCGGCCGGCCCCGGCTGACGGCCGCCGTGCTGGCGCCGCCGAGCCTGGCCGAGGCCGTGGTCACCGAGCCGCACGCGTGCGGCGGCTGGGAGCGCGTCCCGGTGGACGCGCTGCCCGAGCCGATGTTCTACCCGTCCGCGCTGGTGCTCGGCAGCTGGCTGCCGCGGCTGTCCCCGCGGCTGCTGGCCGGAACGCACGGCTACCCCGTCGCCCGCTGGAACGGGTGACGGGGCAGCCGACCGCCTGACGGCGCTCAGCCGTTGCGGGCCGCCTCCGGTCCGGTGATCCGCTTCAGCAGTGGCAGCGTCGAGGCGATGATCCCGAGCGAGGCGGCCAGCCCGAAACCGGTCAGCCCGTAGTACGCCGGGCCCGGGGACACCAGGTCGTAGTCCTTCTGCGCCTTGAGGAACATCGCCGCCGCGGCGAAGCCCGTCCCGATCGCGAGCGCCGAGACCACCAGCAGCGGCAGCGCGCTCTCCAGACCGACCACCCTGCGCAGCAGCCGCAGCGGTGCGCCGGTCAGCCGCAGCATCGCGAACGGCCGCCGGCGGTCGGACAGTCCGGCCACCACGCTCACCGCGAGGCTGCACCCGGCGATCGGCAGGGTGGTCAGCAGCACCACGTTCGCCAGCTGCCGCCAGCCCTGGAGCTTCTTCTGCCCGGCGGAGGACCAGTCCTCGGCCAGCCTCGCCTCGTAGTGCGGGAACTCCTTCATGAACAGGGTCCGCAGCTGTTCCTTGGCCGCCTTGGAGCCGTCGGTGGTCGCGTAGAGCATCCGCACCGGGAGCCCGGCCGCCTCGGCCTCGGAGACCGGTGCGGCCGGCCACTCGCGGTCGGAGGCGTCCACCAGGCCGACCAGCTGGTAGGGGTCGACGGCCGCGACGGCGGCGCCGGGAGCGCAGTGGCCGACCACGGGGATCTGCGCGAGGTCCGCGCAGCTCACCAGGCCGGGCACGATGCCCCGCCCGCTCCGCTGGCCCGTACCGGCCGGGTCCTCGTGCACCAGGGCGATCCCCTGGAACCCGGGGACGGCCCGCGCCCGGGCCAGCACGCGATCGGGTACCGACGGCAGCAGGGCCGCGTCGTTCCGGTTGCCGAAGGGGGCGTCCACGATCGCCTTGCGCACCTCGGGGGCGCCGTTGAGCATGCCCTGGTTCGCGTTGATGGTGCTCATGATGGCCAGGGTCGCGGTGGTCACGAACAGCGCCAGCACCACACCGGCGACCGAACGGAAGCCCGCCCCCGGGTCGTCCGCCAGGCGGCGCATCGCGATCAGGGCGGCCGGACGGCGGGTGCGCCGGGCCACCGCCCGGGCCGCGGCCATGGTCAGCCACGGCCCCGAGACCACCAGCCCGAGCATCACCAGCACGAAACCGGTCAGGTAGGCCGTGGACTGCCCGTCGGTGGTCTCCGGGCGGTTGCCCACGAAGTAGCCGAGTTCGGCGAGGCCGGCCACCAGCGGTGCCAGCCGCCAGGCGCTCGGCGGCTTCGGGGTGACCCTGCGGGAGACCCCGAGCGGCGAGACGGTGACCCGGCGCAGCGCGAACCGGGCGGCGAGCGCAGCCGCCACCGGCACGCCCAGCACCACCCCGGCCGCCTGCGGCAGGGTCAGGCTCAGGTCGGAGGCGAAGAAGCGGTCGCCGGTGAACGGCACGTCGGCCACCACCGGTTTCAGCGCGGCGAACAGGCCGAAGCCGAGGGCCGTACCGATCACCGCGGCCAGGGTGGACTCCACCGCCGAGATCACCGACACCTGGCCGGGCGTCGCGCCCACCAGGCGGATCGCGGCGTAGCGCTGCTCCCGGGTGGCGGCGGAGAGCCGGGTCGCGGTGCCGATGAAGACCAGCACCGGGAAGATCAGCGCGGCGGCGACCACGGTGAGCACCAGGACCATCGCGTCGCCGTGCACGCCCGCGCCGTAGCAGTCGTACTCGCAGTCGTGGGGCAGGACGGTGGCGAGGCTGGTGACGGTGGTGGCCCTCGGCAGGGCCTTGACCTCGTCCGCGGTGCGGCCGACGACCAGCGCCAGGGTGTCCGGGGAGGGCAGCCCGTCCTCGCCGAGGGTGCCGACCTGCCGTCCGGGGAAGCGGTCGCCCAGTTCGACGGCCGGGGTGTCGCGCAGCAGCTTCTCCAGCGCGGGCGAGGCGTAGTACTCGCCGGGCGCGGGCAGCCGACTCAGGCCGGGCGGCAGCGGCGAGGTGGGACCGGTCGGGGCGACATCGGCCCGGAAGACGGTCCTCCCCCGGTAGTAGTCCATCCGGGCGCCCCACCAGAGCGGGTCCGCCGAGGTGGCCGCGGTCGCGCCCTTGACGCCCGTGTTCATCCAGAGCTGCCGCTCGTTGGCCCGGTCGATCGCGCTCACGCCGGCGAAGGTCGAGAGCAGCAGCCCCACGCCGACCGCGACCGCCGCCGCGATCATCAGCAGCCGGGCCACCGCCTCCCGGCCGCCGCTGACGGCCAGCCGGAGCGAGAAGGCGATCACGGGGCCACCGTTCCGGCGCCGGCCGAGAGCGTCCGGGCCCGGCCGTCGCGGACGACCGCCTCGCGGTCCGCGTACGCGGCGACCCGGGCCTCGTGGGTGACCAGGATGACGGTGGTGCCCTGCTCCTTGGCCGAGGCGACCATCAGCTCCATCACCTGCTCGCCGGTCAGCGAGTCCAGCGCGCCGGTCGGCTCGTCGGCGAACAGCACCCGCGGCCGGGCCACCAGGCCGCGGGCCAGCGCGACCCGCTGCGCCTGACCGCCCGACAGCTCGCCGGAGCGGCGCTGCTCCATGCCGTCCAGGCCGAGCCGGGCGAACCAGGGACGGGCCTGGGCCAGCGCGGCGGAGCGGCGCACGCCGTTCAGCAGCAGCGGCAGCGCGACGTTCTCCTCGGCCGTCAACTCCGGTACCAGCTGGCCGAACTGGAAGACGAAGCCGAACCTGTCCCGGCGCAGGGCGCTGCGCCGGGCCTCCGGCATGGTGTCCAGGCGCTGCCCGTCGAACAGCACCTCCCCCGCGTCGGGCACCAGGATGCCGGCCAGGCAGTGCAGTAACGTCGACTTGCCGGAGCCGCTGGGGCCCATGATGGCGAGCACCTCACCGGCCTGGACGGACAGGCTGGCCCCGCGCAGGGCGGGGGTCTCCCCGAAGGCGAGGGCGATGTCCCGGGCCTCGATCACGGCGGTCACGCGTTCACCTCCGCGGCGAGCGCGTCCAGGCGGGCGGCGGTGAGGTCGATCCAGCGCAGGTCGGCCTCCAGGTGGAACAGGCCGTGGTCGGCGAGCAGGGCGTCCACCAGGGCTCCGGTGCGGCGCAGTTCGGTGAGCTCGCGCATCCGGCGCAGGTGGGCGGCGCGCTGGGTGTCCAGGTAGTGCTCGGCGTCCCGGCCCAGCATCAGGGCCAGCACCACCTTGGTGAACAGCACGGACTGGAGGTTGGGCTCGGGCGCGACCGGCTCCTGGAGCCAGGTCTCGAACTCGGTCGCCCCGGTCTCGGTGATGACGTACCGCTTGCGCTCGGGCCCGTCGCCGGGCTCCGCCTCGCCGGCCACCACCTTGCCGTCGCGGGCCAGCCGGCCGAGGGTCGAGTAGACCTGGCCGTACGGAAGGGGCTTGCCTCGGCCGAAGAGGGCGTCGTAGTCGCGCTTGAGGTCGTAGCCGTGGCTCGGCTCTCGCTCCAGCAGCCCCAGAAGGGTCAAAGGAACACTCATGGAGGAAACATACACCCGGCGTATACCCCGAGTGTATATCTGGGCAGAATACGGCCCCGACCTGGGACATCGTCAGTCCATCGGCGAGGAAAGGGCGGAGAACGGGCCGGAGCCGGACACGGCACAGGCAGGGGGTGGCCCCACGACCACCCCCTGCCCCGTACCTCGGCCCGGCGCCCCCACGGCCGACCGGGCCACGGCCGCGCCCAAGCACCGGGAGGACGCCGCCACACCCCAGCCTGCCCGGACCGGGTGCGGATGCCGAGGGCCGAACGTCCCGGCCACTGGGCCGACCGGCCCTGACCGGTAGGTACCGGCGGTCCTCCGAACGCGCACGACTCTTGTGCGCGGGGGGCCGCCGGGTGGACATTGGGGCGTAACCGCCCAGCGTCCCCGCGCCCCTGAGGAGCCCTCACCGTGTCCAGCACTCCCCGTCCGGCCCTGCCCGCGTCGCTCCCGCGGCGCACCGGCCGGCGGCTGCGGCGGGCACTCGGTGCCCGGCACGAGCCGCTCGCCCGCCCCCTCGACCGCTCCCGCGCCCGCGCCTGGCTGTCCGCCGTGCTCGGCGCGGTGCTCGCCCTCGCCCTGTGCGCGGGCGGCTCGCTGCTCCTCTACCGCGCCACCGCGCACCGGGCCGACGCCGACCGCGGGCGGCTGCAGCAGGTCGACGCCGTGGTCAGCGGCGTCCCGGACCGCACCACCGCCACCGGCAGCCGCTTCGCCGGCGGCTACAGCAACCAGGTGGACGTCGACGCGGACTGGACCGCCCCCGACGGCAGCCCGCGCCACGGCACCGTCCAGGCCCCGCACTCCGCCGTCACCGGCAGCCGCATCCCCGTCTGGGTCGACGCGGCCGGCACCGTCTCCGTCGCCCCGGCCGACCGGGTGGCCCTCGCCGTCTCCGCCGCCTGCACCGGCACCGGCGCCCTCCTCGTCCTGCTGGCCCTGCTCGCCCTCGCCCTCCGCCTGCGCCTCCACGCCCTCGACCGCCGGGCGGAGGCCGCCTGGAGCACCGAGTGGGAGCGCCTCGAACCCCTCTGGAGCGGCCGCGCCGGGCACCGCAGCGAGGACTGAGCCGGTCACCCCGGCCGGTCGCCGGAGGTCGAGGCCGCCCGGAACGCCGTCCGGGCCGAGGGCCACCGGCCGGCAGCCCGAAACCCCCCGAGGAACACGGGGGTTCGACACCGTCCGTGCCGGGCGCCGGTCGCGGACGGGCGGCGGATCACCGGACGCCCGGTCAGCGCGGGTGGGTCCAGGCGGGGGCGGGGACGGTCCTGGCGGCACGGTGGGTGAGGGCCGCGACGGCGAGGAGCAGCGCGAGGGCCAGGGCCAGGGCCAGCGGGATGTCGGCATGGAGGACCAGGAGGGCGCCGAGGAGGGCGCCGGCGAACATCCAGACGGCGGAGGCCAGCCGGCGGGGGCCGGTGCGGTCGGCGGCGAGGGCGGTGATGGTCATGGTCAGCACGGTGGTCGTGAGGTCGGGGACCTTCAGGGCGCGGACCACCGCGTTCTGGCCGCCCATGGCGAAGCCGAGCAGCCCGATCAGGGTGTAGCGGGCCGGCTCGGAGGTGTGGCCGGCCACGGCCGCCAGCACGGTGGCCGCCGCGACCAGCGCCGACTGGACGGCGACGGCGGCGGTCAGCAGGTGCCCGCGGTGGCCGGGCAGGCGGCGGGCGAGGTGGCCGCCGGCCAGGGCGCCGAGCAGGAAGGCGGCGAGGGCGGCCAGCGAGGCGGTGGCGGAGAGGTTGGCCGCGCCGGCCAGGGCGAAGCCGAGGAACACCACGTTGCCGGTCATGTTGGCGACGAAGACGTGGCCGAGTTCGAGGTAGCTGACCGCGTCCACCACTCCGGTGACCACGGTCAGCACCAGCAGCATCGGCACCAGCGGCCCGTGCTCGGGATCGGGGGTCGGCATCCTGCCTCCAGTCGGTTCGGGCGGGGGTTCGGGTGACCCGGTCCGGGTGACGCGGTCCGGCGACGCGGTCCGGGTGGTGACGGTACGTCCGCGCCGCCTGTCAGGCGAGCGCCGGGTTGCCGGGGTCCTCCGGCTCGTCCTCCAGGTGCCAGTGCAGGTCGCGTACGCCGGGCTCCAAGGACAGTCGGGTGACGACCTGTTCGAGCGCCGGGGCGACCTGCCCGGTGATCGCGACGGTGGCCCGCAGGCTGGTGGCGTCGCCGTTGTCGGTGCGGCGGGCGCGCAGACCGGTCGGGGCGAGTCCGGAGCCGGCGAGGGCCTGGAGCAGCAGGGCCCGGATGTGGGTCTCGGACTTGCGGTCGCATTCCAGGTGGACGGTGGCGCGGGT
>NZ_JBHVEU010000133.1:0-19486 GCF_042802075.1 Kitasatospora sp. NPDC057518 | reverse complement strand
GGCCCCGGTGGGGGTGCCGCCGGCCGGGGTCGCCCCGACCGGGGTCCCGCCCGCCGGGGTGTGGCCCGGGCTCCGGGTGCCCCGGGCCGGGGTCGGCTGCCCCTTGGCGTACGTGGTCGGCTGCGAGAAGCCGGCCTGGCCGCTCGGCGGCGCGGGCGTCTGCCCCCCGTAGGTCGCACCGCTCTGGCCCGCTCCACCGGCCGGCGGCATCAGCGAGGTGGACGCGGCCGAGTGCTCGGTCGGCGGCTGCGGAACGCCGTACGCACCCCCGCCCTGCGCGCCCGGACGGCCGCCGGAGGTTCCTCCCGCAGCACCCGTGGCTCCACTCACCTGGTCCTCCCGCACTTCCCACCAGGACGGCGGCGCCGCCCTGCTTCGTCACTCGTCATCCAGCGCCCGGCGGGATTGCCCGGAACTGGTCGGCGTCCGGTGCCGCCGCATCCATACTCTGGACGCGGCGGCACCGGTCTGCGGTTCGGTTCAGGCCTCGACGTCTCCGTCGACCGCCGTCTCCGCTCCCTCGGCCGTCTCGGTGGACTCGGTACCCGCCACCTCGTCCTCCGCCGTCTCCTCGTCCTCGGCCTCCGCGTTGCGGGCCATGCCCACGACCGCGTCGCGCTTTCCGAGGTTGATCAGTTGGACGCCCATGGTGTCACGTCCGGTTTCACGAACCTCGGAAACCCTCGTGCGGATCACCCCACCCGAGAGGGTGATCGCCATGATCTCGTCGGATTCGTCGACCACGAGCGCGCCGACCAGCGAGCCCCGGCCCTCGACGATCTTCGCCGCCTTGGTGCCGTAGCCGCCGCGTCCCTGGACACGGTACTCGTCCACCCCGGTGCGCTTGGCGTAGCCGCCGTCCGTGGCGGTGAAGACGTAGGTGCCCGGACGGACGACGTTCATCGAGAGCAGTTCGTCGTCCTCGCGGAAGGCCATGCCCTTGACGCCGGAGGTGGCGCGGCCGGTCGGGCGCAGGGCGTCGTCGGTCGCGGTGAAGCGGATCGACTGGGCCTTCTTGGAGACCAGCAGCAGGTCGTCCTCGGCGGAGACCAGCTCGGCGCCGATCAGCTCGTCGTCCTGGCCCTCCTCGTCCTGGCGCAGGTTGATCGCGATCAGGCCGCCGGAGCGCGGCGAGTCGTAGTCCTTGAGCGCGGACTTCTTCACCAGGCCGGCCCGGGTGGCGAGGACCAGGTACGGCTTGTCCTCGTACGTCCGCACGGCCATCACCTGGGCGATGTGCTCGTCCGGCTGGAAGGCCAGCAGGTTGGCGACGTGCTGGCCGCGGGCGTCGCGCCCGGCGTCCGGCAGCTCGTAGCCCTTGGCGCGGTAGACCCGGCCCTTGTTGGTGAAGAACAGGATCCAGTTGTGGGTCGTCGTCACGAAGAAGTGGTCGACGATGTCGTCCTGCTTCAGCTGGGCACCGCGCACGCCCTTGCCGCCGCGCTTCTGCGAGCGGTAGAGGTCGGAGCGGGTCCGCTTGACGTAGCCGCCACGGGTGATCGTGACGACGATGTCCTCCTCGGCGATGAGGTCCTCGATGGAGAGGTCGCCGTCGGAGGGGATGAGGGTGGAGCGCCGCTCGTCGCCGTACTTGTCGACGATCGCGGTGAGCTCCTCGGAGATGATCTCCCGCTGGCGGACCGGCGAGGCCAGGATCGCGTTGTACTCGTCGATCTTGCGCTGGAGCTCGTCGTGCTCGTCCATGATCCGCTGGCGCTCGAGGGCGGCCAGTCGGCGCAGCTGCATCTCCAGGATCGCGTTGGCCTGGAGCTCGTCGATGTCGAGCAGGCCCATCAGGCCGGTGCGGGCGGCGTCGGCGCTGGCCGAGGCCCGGATCAGCGCGATGACCTCGTCGATCAGGTCCAGGGCCTTCAGCAGGGCGCGCAGGATGTGCGCGCGCTCCTCGGCCTTGCGCAGCCGGAAGGTGGTGCGCCGGACGATGACCTCGACCTGGTGGTTGACCCAGTGCCGGATGAAGGCGTCGAGCGACAGCGTGCGCGGCACGCCGTCGACCAGGGCCAGCATGTTGGCGCCGAAGTTGGTCTGCAGCTCGGTGTGCTTGTACAGGTTGTTCAGCACGACCTTGGCGACCGCGTCGCGCTTGAGCACGACCACCAGGCGGGTGCCGGTGCGGGACGAGGACTCGTCCCGGACGTCGGCGATGCCGGCGATCTTGCCGTCCTTGACCAGGTCGGCGATCTTCAGCGCGAGGTTGTCCGGGTTGACCTGGTACGGCAGCTCGGTGATCACCAGGCACTGGCGGCCCTGGATCTCCTCGACCTCGACCACGGCCCGCATGGTGACCGAGCCGCGGCCGGTGCGGTAGTAGTCGTCGATGCCGCGGCGGCCGACGATCAGCGCGCCGGTCGGGAAGTCGGGGCCCTTGATCCGCTCGACCAGGGCGTCCAGCAGCTCCTCGGCGGAGGCCTCCGGGTTCTCCAGGTACCAGAGCGCGCCGGAGGCGACCTCGCGGAGGTTGTGCGGCGGGATGTTGGTGGCCATGCCGACCGCGATGCCGGTGGCACCGTTGACCAGCAGGTTGGGGATGCGCGCGGGCAGGACGGTCGGCTCCTGCGAGCGGCCGTCGTAGTTGGGCGCGAAGTCGACGGTCTCCTCGTCGATGTCGCGCATCATCTCCATGGCCAGCGGCATCAGCTTGCACTCGGTGTAGCGCATCGCCGCCGCCGGGTCGTTGCCCGGGGAGCCGAAGTTGCCGTTGCCGTCCACCAGCGGCATCCGCAGCGACCACGGCTGGGCCAGGCGGACCACGGTGTCGTAGATCGAGGTGTCACCGTGCGGGTGGTAGTTGCCCATGACGTCGCCGACGACGCGGGCGCACTTGTAGTAGCCCTTCTCGGGCCGGTACCCGCCGTCGTACATCGCGTAGAGCACGCGGCGGTGCACCGGCTTGAGGCCGTCGCGGACCTCGGGGAGCGCCCGGCTGACGATCACGCTCATCGCGTAGTCGAGGTAGGAGCGCTGCATCTCGGTCTCGAGCTCGACCGGCTCGATCCGCATGGTCACCTGGGCGGTGCCCTCGGCTGCGGGGGTCTCGGGCTGTTCGCCTTCGGGACGGTTGTCGTCGACCACTGGTGGTCAGTTTCCTTTCACGCGGACTGGAACGTGCGGGGCCTGCGGTGCAGGCGTCACACGTCCAGGAAGCGAACGTCCTTGGCGTTGCGCTGGATGAAGGAGCGGCGCGCCTCGACGTCCTCGCCCATCAGCACGGAGAACAGCTCGTCGGCACGGGCGGCGTCCTCCAGGGTGACCTGGAGCAGCAGGCGGTGCTCGGCGTCCATGGTGGTGACCCGGAGCTCCTCGGCGTTCATCTCGCCGAGACCCTTGAAGCGCTGGATCGCGTCGTCCTTGGGCAGCCGGCGCCCGGCCTCCACCCCGGCCGCGATGAGCGCGTCGCGCTCGCGGTCGGAGTAGGCGTACTCGAAGTCGTCCTTGCCCCACTTGATCTTGTACAGCGGCGGCATGGCGAGGTAGACGTACCCGGACTCGACCAGCGGCCGCATGAAGCGGAACAGCAGGGTGAGCAGCAGGGTGCGGATGTGCTGTCCGTCGACGTCGGCGTCGGCCATCAGGACGATCTTGTGGTACCGCAGCTTGGACTCGTCGTAGTCCTCCTGGATGCCGCAGCCGAAGGCCGAGATGAGCGCCTGGACCTCGGTGTTCTGGAGGACCTTGTCGATCCGGGCCTTCTCGACGTTCAGGATCTTGCCGCGGATCGGCAGGATGGCCTGGGTGCGCGGGTCGCGGCCCTGCTTGGCCGAGCCGCCGGCGGAGTCACCCTCGACGATGAAGATCTCGCACTCGGACGGGTCCTTGGACTGGCAGTCCGAGAGCTTGCCCGGCAGCGAGGCGGACTCCAGCAGGCCCTTGCGGCGGGTCAGGTCGCGGGCCTTGCGGGCGGCGACGCGCGCGGTGGCGGCCTGGATGGACTTGCGGATGATGTCCGCGGCCTCGTTGGGGTTGCGGTCCAGCCAGTCGTTGAGGTGCTCGTGGACGACCTTCTGGACGAAGGTCTTGGCCTCGGTGTTGCCGAGCTTGTCCTTGGTCTGGCCCTCGAACTGGGGCTCGCCGAGCTTGACCGAGATGATCGCGGTCAGACCCTCGCGGATGTCCTCGCCGGAGAGGTTGTCGTCCTTCTCGCGGAGCAGCTTCTTGTCCCGCGCGTAGCGGTTGACCAGGCCGGTCAGCGCGGCGCGGAAGCCCTCCTCGTGGGTGCCGCCGCCGTGGGTGTGGATGGTGTTGGCGAAGCTGTAGACCCCCTCGGTGTAGGAGGAGTTCCACTGCATCGCGATCTCCACCGAGATCGCCTTGTCCTTGTCCTCCGCCTCGAAGTCGATCACCGAGGGGTGGACGACCTCGCCCTTGCGGGAGTTGAGGTGGGCGACGAAGTCGGCGATGCCGCCGTCGTACTTGTACGTGACGGTGAGCGGCTTGCCCTCCTCGTCCGCGTGCTCGGGGCGCTCGTCGGTCAGCGAGATCGACAGGCCCTTGTTGAGGAAGGCCATCTCCTGGAAGCGCCGGGAGAGCGTCTCGAAGGAGTAGACGGTGGTCTCGAAGATGTCGCCGTCGGCCCAGAAGGTCACCGTGGTGCCGGTGCGGTCGGTCTCCGCGCCCTTGACCAGGGGGGCGGTCGGCGCGCCCATCTTGTAGTCCTGGGTCCAGATGTGGCCGTCCCGGTGGATCTCCACCGAGAGCCGGGTGGACAGCGCGTTCACCACGGAGACGCCCACGCCGTGCAGACCGCCGGAGACGGCGTAGCCGCCGCCGCCGAACTTGCCGCCGGCGTGCAGGACGGTGAGCACGACCTCGACGGCGGGCTTGTCCTGGCCGGGGACGATGTCCACCGGGATGCCGCGGCCGTTGTCGACGCAGCGGATGGCGCCGTCGGCCATGATCGTGACGTCGATGGTGTCGGCGTGCCCGGCCATCGCCTCGTCGACGGAGTTGTCCACGACCTCCTGCACCAGGTGGTGCAGGCCGCGCTCGCCCGTCGAACCGATGTACATGCCGGGGCGCTTGCGGACGGCGTCGAGGCCTTCCAGCACCTGGATGTTGCTACCGGTGTAGGAAGCCTGCTCGGACTGGTCTGGGGTCTGGCTGGGGTTGCCGGAATCGGCCACGAAGCGCCCTCTCTGGCACAGCACGGGTCGCATGCCCACCCCGTACGGGCGGGCGTGCGACCACAGCGTTTCGACTCGGTTGCCACTAGCAACAGTGTTTGGCTTTCAGTCTACCGGTACGACTGACAGAGATGGGCGTTTGGCAGCCCTTGAGGGCAGATATGCCGCCCTGAATCCCCTCGGGACATGTCCCGATACTCGCCCGGGGGGCCCAGGGCGCCTGGAAGGGCTGTCAGGGGTTCCGGAAGATCGCCATCCGATCCGCGCCCCCGCCGGCCGTCCGAGGTCCCGATCAGCCCCAGGTGTCGCCCGGCCCCTTGCTCCCGGGCGCGCGCAGCCGGCCGTAGCCGCGGGCGGGCGCCGCGGGGCCGAGCACCTTGATGGTCCGGACCGTCCCGTGGCCCAGCTCGTGGTTCAGACGGGCCACCAACTGCCGTGCCAGCCAGCGTAGTTGGGTGGCCCAGGCGGTGGAGTCGCACTGCACGGTGAGCACCGCGGCGGCCTCGTCGTAGGAGGAGGGGTGGCAGTGCGCGGCGATGTCCGGGCCGACGATCTGCGGCCAGCGGCCCATCACCCCGCCGACGGCGGCCGAGGACTCCCAGCCGCGCTCGGTCAGCAGCCGGTTGAGCGCCGCGCCCAGCGGGACCGGGTCGCGGCCGTCCGAGCGGGCGCCGCTGCGCAGGCCGTGCCGCTTCGCCTCGCGCTTCTCCCGGACCTGCTCGCCGCGCTGACGGGCCTGGGCCCGGGCCGCGCGCAGCGCGGAGCGGGCGAGGTCGGCACCGGTCGGCGCCGGGGCACCGGGCTCGGGGGAGTGCTCCGCCGGCTCGCTCACGGCGATCTCCTTTCCCCAGCCTGTGGACAACGGTCGCGGTCGCGCGCCCGCCGAGCCGTCCAGCCTACGGGAGCCGCCGGGCCCCTCGGGCCGGGGCGGGGGCGCGCGGTGCGCGGAAGCGGTCGCGGTCCGGTGACGGCGGTGTGGTGGTGCGGGTGGAGGGGTGTGAAGCGGTGCGGGCGCGGGGGCGCGGTCAGGCGTCGACCCGGCGCACCGCGCCGTCGGAGACCGCGAACCGGGCGCCGGCCAGCGCCTTCGGCACGTCCTCGGCGACCGCCGCGGTCACCAGCACCTGCTCGCCGCCGGCCACCAGCTCGGCCAGCCGGTCCCGGCGGGCGGCGTCCAGCTCGGCGAACACGTCGTCCAGGATCAGCACCGGCTCGCCGCCGTCGGCGCGCAGCAGCTCGTACGAGGCCAGCCGCAGCGCCAGCGCGAACGACCAGGACTCGCCGTGGCTGGCGTAGCCCTTGGCGGGCAGCGGGCCGAGCTTGAGCCCCAGCTCGTCGCGGTGCGGGCCGACCAGGGTGACACCGCGCTCGACCTCCTGCTTGCGGACCGCCTGCAGCGCGTTCAGCAGCTGCTCCTCGGCCTGCTCACGGCTGGTCGGCAGCTCGCCCTCGAAGGAGCTGCGGTACTCCAGGGCGGTCTCGCCGCCGCCGGGGGCCAGCTGCCCGTACGCGGCCGCCACCAGGGGCTGCAGGGCGGCCACCAGCTGGATCCGGAAGGCCGTCAACTCGGCGCCGGCGCGGGCCAGATGGCCGTCCCAGACCTCCAGGGTGGACAGGTCGGCGCCCTTGCCGCCGCCGGCCCGGCGGGCCATCGCGGCGGTCTTCAGCAGGGCGTTGCGCTGCTTGAGCACCCGCTCGTAGTCCTGCCGCACCCCGGCCAGCCGGGGTGCCCGGGCGGTCAGCAGCTCGTCCAGGAAGCGCCGCCGCTCACCCGGGTCGCCCTTGACCAGGCTGAGGTCCTCGGGGGCGAACAGCACGGTGCGCAGCAGGCCCAGGACGTCCCGCGGGCGGACGTTGTCGGAGCGGTTGATCCGGGCCCGGTTGGCCTTGCCCGGGGTGAGCTCCAGCTCGATCAGGGTGGACCGGCCGCGGTCCACCACCGAGGTGCGGACCACCGCCCGCTCGGCGCCCAGCCGGATCAGCGGGGCGTCGGTGGCGACCCGGTGGCTGCCCAGGGTGGCCACGTAGCCGATCGCCTCGACCAGGTTGGTCTTGCCCTGGCCGTTGGGCCCCACGAAGGCGGTCACGCCCGGGTCGAGGGGAACCTCGGCCCGGGCGTACGACCGGAAGTCGGCGAGCGACAGGTGCGCGACGTGCATGGCTGTGGACTGCGCCCGCCTTCTTGGGGAGGACCTGCTGGTTACTTGGACTCGACCGCGTGGCCGCCGAACTGGTTGCGCAGCGCGGCGATCATCTTCATCTGCGGCGAGTCCTCCTGGCGGGAGGCGAAGCGGGCGAACAGCGAGGCGGTGATCGCCGGCAGCGGCACGGCGTGGTCGATCGCGGCCTCGACGGTCCAGCGGCCCTCGCCGGAGTCGGCGGCCCAGCCGCGCAGCTTGTCCAGGTGCTCGTCCTCGTCCAGGGCGCGGACGGCCAGGTCCAGCAGCCAGGAGCGGATGACGGTGCCCTCCTGCCAGCTGCGGAAGACGTCGCGCACGTCGGTGACCTCGGGGGCGGCCTCCAGCAGCTCCCAGCCCTCGGCGAAGGCCTGCATCATCGCGTACTCGATGCCGTTGTGGACCATCTTGGCGAAGTGGCCGGCGCCCACCGCGCCCGCGTGCACCGAGCCGAACTCGCCCTCGGGCTTGAGGGCGTCGAAGACCGGCTGGGCCTTCGCGACGTGCTCGGCGTCGCCGCCGTACATCAGCGCGTAGCCGTTCTCCAGGCCCCAGACGCCGCCGGAGACGCCGCAGTCCACGAAGCCGATGCCCTTGGCGGCCAGCGCCTCGGCGTGCTTGACGTCGTCGGTCCAGCGGGAGTTGCCGCCGTCGACCACCACGTCGCCGGGGGAGAGCAGCTCGGCGAGCTCGTCGACGGTCGCCTGGGTGGCGGCGCCCGCCGGGACCATGACCCAGACCACGCGCGGGCCCTGGAGCTTGCTGACGAGCTCCTGGAGGCTCTCGACGTCGGAGATGTCAGGGTTGCGGTCGTAGCCGATGACGGTGTGGCCGGCGCGGCGGATCCGCTCGCGCATGTTGCCGCCCATCTTGCCGAGACCGATGAGGCCGAGCTCCATGACCAAGTCCTTACCTGTGGTGACGTGCCTGCCGGCGGCGCCGTTGCCGCACTCCTTGAGCCTACGCGCTGGAGCGGCCCGGCCCGGCTGCGGTCGGGGCCGGCCGGGGGAGACGGCCACAGGCTGTGCACAGCGGGTGTGCACAGCCTGTGGACGAAGGACGGGCGGGATCAGCCGGAGAGGCGGACCGGCATGATCAGGTACTGGTAGGCCTTGTCCTCCTCGGCGTCCACCGAGACCTTGCCGCTGAGCAGCGCGGGCTTGGTCGGGGTGGTGAAGCTGAGCTGGGCGAAGGGGGAGTCGATGGCCTTGAGGCCCTCCTCCAGGTAGCCCGGGTTGAACGCGATCGAGATGGCGTCGCCCTCCAGGGAGGCCTCGATCCGCTCGGTGGCCTGGGCGTCGTCGCCCGAACCGGCCTCCAGCGTCAGCACGCCCTCCTCGAAGTTGAGGCGGACCGGGGTGTTGCGCTCGGCGACCAGCGAGACGCGCTTGAGCGCCTCCAGGAAGGGCTGGGTCTGGATCGCGGCGATCGCGTTGAACTCGGTCGGGAAGAGGCTGCGGAACTTGGGGAACTCGCCCTCCAGCAGCCGGGTGGTCGTCCGGCGGCCGGCGCCCTCGAAGCCGATCAGGCCCTCGCCCGCGCCGCCCGAGGAGAGCGCGATGGAGACGTTGTCGCCGCTGCCCAGGGACTTGGCGATGTCCTGGAGGGTCTTGGCCGGGACCAGCGCGACGGCGGAGATGTCCGACTGCTCGGGCTTCCACAGCAGCTCGCGGACGGCGAAGCGGTAGCGGTCGGTGGCGGCCAGGGTGATCCGGTCGCCCTCGATCTCGACCCGGACACCGGTGAGCACCGGGAGGGTGTCGTCCCGGCCGGCGGCGACCGCGGCCTGGCTGACGGCCGAGGCGAAGACGTCGCCGGAGACGGTGCCGGTGGCGGTCGGCATCTGGGGCAGCGCCGGGTACTCGTCCACCGGGAGGGTGGGGAGGGTGAACCGGGAGCTGCCGCAGACCACACTGACCCGCTGGCCGTCGGTGGAGATCTCCACCGGCCGGTTGGGGAGGTTGCGGGAGATGTCGTTCAGCAGCCGGCCGGAGACCAGGACGGTGCCGGCCTCCTCGACGTCCGCCTCCAGCTCGACCCGGGCCGAGACCTCGTAGTCGAAGCCCGACAGCGCCAGGCTGCCCTCCTGCGCGGTCAGCAGCAGGCCGGCCAGCACCGGCACCGGCGGCCGTGCCGGGAGGCTGCGGGCAGCCCAGGCCACCGCCTCCGCGAGGACGTCACGCTCCACCCGGAACTTCACCGGTAACCGCCTCCTGGATCGAGCGCTCCCGCTCGCACTCTGGTTCGTCTGATCTTGATCGTCGGTTCGGCTGTCCACCGAGCTCGGTCACTCCGCTTCCAGTCGCAAGGACAGTCTGACGTACTCCGCCGACAGACGGGGCAGACGGGCGGAAGCGACCCGAACTGTTGTCGGGGCCCGGTTGTCCACAGATTCGGGGCCCACCCACTTTGAAAGCAAGTCCGGGGTCTAAATGTGTAGTGGTAGTAGTAGGGCCTGTGGAAACCGTGGATAACCCCGTTTCCGCAGGTCAGAGCCCGAATTTTGTCCACAGCGGGTGTGGACGGCGGCTGTGGACGGGCAGGCCGCGCTGTGGACAGCCGAGCGTTACCCACAGGGCACGCAGGGTATCCACAGGTTATCCCCAGGGCTGTCCCCAGATCCGGGCCCGGTTATCCACGGGCGCCGGTCAACTTTACGTGACGCCTTTCACACCAGGGTATGAACGCCAGCCCACGGTTGTCGAACTGTGGACGCCGCTGTGGACAACCTGGGGATAACCGGCCCTCCCCTGGGGACAACCGGTGGATAACCCGGACGGCCCACTGTGGACCCGTCAATTGTCCACACCCTGTGGATAACCGTTGTGCACAAGTCCACAGGCACCTGACCTGCGCGGAAGAGCGTAGCGGCGACGGGCCTGTGGACGAATTCTGGATAACTCCGCACTCCCCACCCTGTGGACGGCGGCGGAGGGGCCCGTCCTGTGGACAACGGCCTTGCGCGCCCCCGGGTTTCGAATCACCGGTCAGTTGTTCGGCGCGGGCTGTGGACTGGCGGACCGTCCGTCGAGGGCATCCCTGCCCAGCCGGCGCGCGACGCACACCTGTGGACACGAGAAAGGGCGTCAGGATTCGCTCCTGACGCCCTTGGGGGCCCGTCTTCGGACCCGGGGCCCCGCCGTGCCTGCTCCGGCTAGCTCTTGATGCGGTTGGTGAGTTCGGTGACCTGGTTGTAGATCGAGCGCCGCTCGGCCATCAGCGAGCGGATCTTGCGGTCCGCGTGCATCACCGTGGTGTGGTCGCGGCCGCCGAACTGCGCGCCGATCTTCGGCAGCGAGAGGTCGGTGAGCTCGCGGCAGAGGTACATCGCGATCTGCCGGGCCGTCACCAGCACCCGGCTGCGCGAGGACCCGCAGAGGTCGTCCACGCCCAGGCCGAAGTAGGCGGCGGTCTGCTGCATGATGACCTGCGCGGTGATCTCCGGGCCGGCGTCCTCGTCCCCGCCCGGGATCAGGTCCTTGAGGACGATCCCGGCCAACTCCAGGTCCACCGGGGCCCGGTTGAGGTTGGCGAAGGCGGTCACCCGGATCAGCGCGCCCTCCAACTCCCGGATGTTGCGGGTGATCCGGGAGGCGATGAACTCCAACACGTCGGCGGGAGCGTTGAGTTGCTCCTGGATCGCCTTCTTGCGCAGGATCGCGATCCGGGTCTCCAGCTCCGGCGGGGTGACGTCGGTGATCAGACCCCACTCGAAGCGGTTGCGCAGCCGGTCCTCCAGCGTGGTCAGCAGCTTGGGCGGCCGGTCCGAGGAGAGGACGATCTGCTTGTTCGCGTTGTGCAGGGTGTTGAAGGTGTGGAAGAACTCCTCCTGCGTGGACTCCTTGCTCGCGAGGAACTGGATGTCGTCCACGAGCAGGATGTCCATGTCCCGGTAGCGGCGGCGGAAGGTGTCCGCCTTGCCGTCCCGGATCGAGTTGATGAACTCGTTGGTGAACTCCTCCGAGGACACGTAGCGCACCCGGGTGCCCGGGAAGAGACTGCGCGAGTAGTGCCCGATGGCGTGCAGCAGGTGGGTCTTGCCCAGCCCGGACTCGCCGTAGATGAAGAGCGGGTTGTACGCCTTGGCCGGGGCCTCGGCGACCGCCACCGCCGCCGCGTGCGCGAAGCGGTTGCTGGCGCCGATGACGAAGGTGTCGAACAGGTACTTGGGGTTCAGCCGGGCGGCCGGCTCGTCCTTGCGGGAGCCGCCGGCCGGGGGAGCGCCGGGCGGGGCGGGCACGCCGGGGACGCCGGGACGCTCGGCGGAGCGCTCCGGGGCGGCCTTCTCGGCCGGGCGGCCGCCGGTGGGGCGGGAGCCGCCGGCCCGACGGCCGGCGCCGGTGCGGGGCTGCTCGTTCGGGCCGGGGCCGTAGGCGCCGCCGAAGAGGTCGCCCTGGGTGGTCGCGGGCGGGCCGGGGACGGGCCGCGGCGCCGGACGGGACGCGGGCTCCTCCGCGTCGCGGTAGCCGGGCGGCTGCTCCTGGTAGCCCTGCCAGCCGGGCCCGCCGCCGGGGCCGCCGTACGGGGCCTGGCGCTGCTCGTAGCCGCCGGTGTCGTAGCGGGGGCGCTCGTAGTCCTGCTCGTACCCCTGGCCCTGCTCGTACGGCTGCGGCTGCTCGTAGGGCTGGCCGTGCTCGTACGGCTGCTGGTAGCCCTGGCCGCCGTAGCCGGGGGCGTCGTCCTCGGCCGGGCCCGGGTAGGGCTCGGCGGGGGCCTGGGGGGCGGGCGCGGGGGTGGTCGGCACCGCGTTGGCGTCGACCATCACGGCGATCCGGACCGGGCGGCTGAGCTCACGGCTGAGGGCCTCGGTCAGCTGCGGCAGCAGCCGGCCCTCCAGCACCTGCTTGGCCCGCTCGTTCGGGGTCGCCAGCAGGGCGGTGTCGTGCATCATCCACATCGGCTGGGTGCGCTGCACCCACTGTTTGTCCATCTCCCCGACATCGGGGTCGGCGACCAGCCGCTCGACGACCCTGGCCCAGACCGGGACGAGGTCGCTGTTGACATCAGCCACTGGTGCACGCTTTCCAAGAACAAACCAGACAAGTTCTGCAACGGTAGTCAGCGAACAGGGACGGATCAAGTCGTTGTCCACAGGCTGTGGGTAAGACGGGCGGGAGACGGCTGGTTTGACCCCCGTGCCCCGTCCCGCGTACCGTAACCAGGTCGAGTTGTCGATGGCCGCTGCCGCATGTCCGCGGGTCCACCCGCTCCATAAGGCGCGCAGCACGGGCGCCGTGGATTGCCTCAAACCCCAGCCGAACTGGGGCGATGGGCCGGATTTCCGAATCAGGGGAGATCACGCGGACGCACGGTGACGGCCAAGCGATTCCCCGTCATCCTACGATTCACCTCAGGAGCCCCCGAGTGAGCAAGCGCACCTTCCAGCCGAACAACCGTCGTCGCGCGAAGACCCACGGCTTCCGGCTGCGTATGCGTACCCGCGCCGGCCGCGCCATCCTGGCCGCCCGCCGTGGCAAGGGCCGCAGCAGCCTGTCCGCCTGATCCGCGCCAGAGTCTGTTGTGCTGCCCTCCGAGAATCGGCTGCGGCGGCGCCAGGACTTCGCGACCGCGGTGAAACGCGGTCGCCGGGCCGGCCGGCCCCTTCTGGTCGTCCATCTCAGCAGAGACGGTGACCCGCAGGGGCAGACCGACCGGACCAGCGACTCCCGCCCGCACGTCGCCGAGGGGACTCCTTCGGCGCGTGCGGGTTTCGTCGTGAGCAAGGCCGTTGGCCCGGCGGTCGTTCGCAACCTGGTCAAGCGCCGGTTGCGCCATCTCGTTCGTGATCGTCTCTCCAGGCTGCCCGCCGGTAGCCTGATAGTGGTGCGTGCGCTGCCCCAGGCCGCGACCGCCTCGTACCAGGACCTCGAACGTGACCTGGACGCGGCACTGAAGCGGTTGCTGAGGACGGAGCCCGCCGCCACGGCGCCGACGGGAGCAGGTCGATGAAGTACCTGCTGATGGGTCTGATCAGGGTCTACCAGTGGACCATCAGCCCACTGCTCGGTCCGGTCTGCCGTTACTACCCCTCCTGCTCGCACTACGGCTACGAGGCCGTGAAGGTGCACGGAGCGGTCAAGGGCGGCGGGCTGACCGTGTGGCGCATCCTGCGCTGCAATCCGTGGACGCCCGGTGGGGTCGATCATGTCCCGCCGCGCAAGCATCCGGTGTGGCACCGGCGGTTGCGAGACTGGCTGAAGAGCCGGTCCGCCACCGGAGACCCGGTGACCGCCACCCCCGCCGGTCCGGACCCCGAGGGCCCGGCGACCATTGGCCCCGTGCGGCCAATCCACCTGTCCAAGGAGCCTGACCGGTGACCTTCTCCTTCCTGAATCCCCTGTACACAGCGGTGTCCTGGATCATCGTCCAGTTCCACTCGCTGTACAGCCACATCTTCAACCCGGACGGTGGCTGGGCCTGGGGTCTCGCCATCGCCTCGATGGTGGTCGTCATCCGGATCTGCCTGATCCCGCTCTTCGTGAAGCAGATCAAGGCGACCCGGGCCATGCAGGCGATCCAGCCGAAGATGAAGGCCATCCAGGAGCGCTACAAGAACGACCGGCAGCGCCAGTCCGAAGAGATGATGAAGCTGTACAAGGAGGCGGGTACCAACCCGTTCTCCAGCTGCCTTCCCATCATCGTGCAGGCGCCGTTCTTCACCGCGCTCTACGGGGTGCTCGCCAAGGTCGCCAAGGGCCAGGACATCGGCGTCATCCACGGTGACCTGCTGGTGAGCGCCGGCAAGGCGCACATCTTCGGTGCCCCGCTCTCCGCGACCTTCGTGGGCAGCCCCGAGACCAGCGTCAAGATCGTCACCGCCGTGATGATCATCCTGATGTCGCTGTCGCAGTTCGTCACCCAGCGCCAGCTGATGACCAAGAACGTCGACCTCTCGGTGAAGACGCCGTTCATGCAGCAGCAGAAGATGCTGATGTACGTCTTCCCGATCATGTTCGCCGTGATGGGCATCAACTTCCCGGTCGGTGTCCTGGTCTACTGGCTGACCACCAACGTCTGGTCGATGGGCCAGCAGCTGGTCGTGATCCACAACAACCCGACCCCGGGCAGCAAGGCCTTCGAGGAGCGTCAGGCCCGTCTGAAGAAGGCCGGCCGGCTGCGTCCGGACGGTACGGAGATCAAGGGCGCGCTCTGGGGCATGCTGCCCCCGTCCAAGGCGGCCGTCAGCGAGGCGGCCAGCGCCGCCGCGGTGGTCGAGGAGTCGGTGCAGGTGCGCCGCCAGCAGCCCCGTCGGCAGAGCAAGGCCCAGCGCCAGCAGGCCGGTGTCGGACAGCCGACCGGCGAGCCGGACAAGGACAGCCAGGCGGAGGAAGCCGCCGACACGGCTCCGTCCGACAGCGTGCCGTCCGACTCCGGTGCCAAGCCGGCGGCCGCCAAGCAGGCCGCGGCGAAGCCCGCCGGTACCAAGCAGGGCACCCGGCAGCAGCCGAAGCGCGGTGGCGGCCAGCGGCCGAAGAAGAAGTCCTGACCGGTCCCGAGCCCGTTGTGACCGCCGCGAAGAGCTTCGTCCCCGGCCCGACAGACGGGCCCATCTCCGAAGGAGTCCATCAGTGACGGAAGGCACCACCTCCGCCGTCGAGGCCGAGGCCGCCGCCAGCGCCGACGAGAGCCTCATCTCCCGCCTGGAGCAGGAGGGCGACATCGCGGCGGACTACCTGGAGGGTCTGCTCGACATCGCGGACCTCGACGGTGACATCGACATGGACGTCGAGGGCGACCGCGCCCTGGTCTCCATCGTCAGCGACGGCAACGACCGTGCGCTGCAGCGCCTGGTCGGCCAGGACGGCGAGGTGCTGGAGGCCCTCCAGGAGCTGACCCGGTTGGCTGTCCACCGGGAGACCGGCGAGCGCAGCCGCCTCATGCTGGACATTGCCGGCTTCCGGGCCCGCAAGCGCGAGGAGCTGGCGGTGCTCGGCGCCCAGGCCGCCGAGCAGGCCAAGAGCAGTGGCGAGCAGGTCAAGCTGCGGCCGATGACTCCCTTCGAGCGCAAGGTCGTCCACGACGCGGTCGCCGCGGCCGGCCTGCGCAGCGAGTCCGAGGGCGAAGAGCCCCAGCGGTTCGTGGTCGTGCTGCCGGTCTGAGGCCGACAGGTCGACGACCGGCCGCCGCGGCGGCCGGAGAGCTTCACCGGACGCGACCCCGTCCGCCTCGTGCGGGCGGGGTCGTCGTCCCTTCTGGGATGTTTCACGTGAAACAGTGCGTTGAGCGGGTCGGTGGATCCGGGGATCGGAGAGGTCGAGATGGACACGGAGAACGCGGCTGCCGGCCGGCCGGGGGCGGACGTGGACCCGGCCGCTGAGGGGCCGGCCACCGAGCTGGAGCACCCTGGCGAGGCACCGGCTGCCGCCCGGGAGGTCTTCGGGGAGCGCTACGACGCCGCGGTCCGCTACACCGAGCTGCTGGCCACCGCGGGCGTGCAGCGCGGGCTGATCGGGCCCCGCGAGGTGCCCCGGCTCTGGGACCGCCACGTGCTGAACTGCGCGGTGCTGGCCGAGCTGCTGCCCTCCGGCATCACCCTGTGCGACGTCGGCTCCGGGGCCGGCCTGCCGGGCATCCCGGTGGCGCTGGCCCGTCCGGACGTCTCGGTGACGCTGCTGGAGCCGCTGCTGCGCCGGACCACCTTCCTGGAGGAGGTCGTCCGGGAGCTGGGGCTGGACAACGTCACGGTGCTGCGCGGCCGCGCCGAGGAGATGGTCGGCAAGCTCGCGGTGGACGTGGTGACCGCCCGGGCGGTGGCGCCGCTGGAGCGGCTGGCCGGCTGGGGCATGCCGCTGCTGCGCCCGCACGGGCAGATGCTGGCGCTCAAGGGGGACAGCGCGGAGCAGGAGCTGGCCGACTCGCGGGCCGGACTGGCCAAGCTGGGTGCGGTCGAGTGGAGCGTCATCGCCGTCGGCGAGGGCACCCTGGAGACCTCGACCCGGGTGGTCCAGGTGAAGGCGGGGGAGAGCCCCGGCGGGGTGAAGGCGGCCACCCGGCGCGCCAAGGCGGCCCGGGCGGGCCGCACCGCGAGCGTCCGGAACGGCGAGCGCGGCCGGGGCGGACGGCGCCGCGGACGCTGATCGGGCGTGACGTCGGGCACCTGACGACCACGGGCGGACGGGCCTCCTGCGAGGGGGGAACGTCCGCCCGTCGTCGTTCAGGTGTCGGTGGGGTCGACGGCTGGACACCGGAGTGTCGCAACGTCAGATTTCCGGCATAGCGGGCATGGTGTTTCCCGTGAAACGTCGCTCCTTGCTCTCGGGCATCCTCCGCCGTGACCGGGCGGCGACTGTTGCCGCTCCGGTTTCACGTGAAACACTGACCCCCATGCAGGACTCGGAGACCGTCGACCAGATCGATGACACGCCCATCGCGCGGGCCGCCCAGGCCGCGGTCCGGGCGATCGGCCGAGCGGGTGAGGGACTGCCCCGGCCGGCCGCCACCCGGGTGATCGTGGTCGCCAACCAGAAGGGTGGGGTGGGCAAGACCACCACCACCGTGAACATGGCCGCCTCCCTCGCCATGCACGGCCTGCGCGTCCTGGTCGTCGACCTCGACCCGCAGGGCAACGCCTCCACGGCGCTCGGCATCGACCACCACGCCGAGGTGCCGTCCATCTACGACGTCCTGGTGGAGGGCAAGCCGCTGGCCGACGTGGTGCAGCCGGTGCACGACGTCGAGGGGCTGTTCTGCGTCCCCGCCACCATCGACCTGGCCGGCGCCGAGATCGAGCTGGTCTCCCTGGTGGCCCGGGAGAGCCGGCTCCAGCGCGCCATCACCGCCTACGAGCAGCCGCTCGACTACATCCTGATCGACTGTCCGCCCTCGCTGGGCCTGTTGACGGTCAACGCCATGGTCGCCGGCCAGGAGGTGATGATCCCGATCCAGTGCGAGTACTACGCGTTGGAGGGCCTCGGCCAGCTGCTGCGCAACGTCGAGCTGGTGCGCGCGCACCTCAACCCCGCACTGCACGTGTCGACCATCCTGCTCACCATGTACGACGCCCGGACGAGGCTGGCCGCCCAGGTCGCCGAGGAGGTCCGGACCCACTTCCACCAAGAGGTGCTGAGCACGGCGATCCCGCGGTCGGTGCGCATCTCGGAGGCGCCCAGTTACGGGCAGACGGTGCTCACCTACGACCCGGGGTCGACCGGGGCGCTCTCCTACCTGGAGGCCGCCCGCGAGCTCGCGCAGCGTGCGGTGGGCCCGGGCGGCTCGCTGGTGGGTCAGCAGCGGGACGGCCAGCAGGGGCACGGCGCCCCGGTGGCACAGCACGGTACGACGGAGGGTCATCAGTGAGTGCTCGCAGGGTTGGTCTGGGTCGAGGGCTGGAGGCGCTGATCCGCCCCGCCGCGCCGGTGGACGGCGGGGTGGAGGCGAAGACTGCGGCAGCCGTGCCCGCACCGGCCCCGGTGACGCCGCTGCCGAGTGTCCGCGGCACGGTGGCGGCCAGGGCGGCCGCCGAGAAGCGGGCCGAGCAGGCGCAGCCGGCCGGCGCGTACTTCGCCGAGCTGCCGCTGGACGCGATCACCCCCAATCCGCGCCAGCCGCGTGAGGTCTTCGACGAGGACAAGCTGGCCGAGCTGGTCACCTCCATCAAGGAGGTCGGTCTGCTCCAGCCGATCGTGGTCCGCCAGGTCGGCGTGGACAGCTTCGAGCTGATCATGGGCGAGCGCCGCTGGCGCGCCTCCCGGGAGGCCGGGCTGGAGCGGATCCCGGCGATCGTCCGGGCCACCGAGGACGACAAGCTGCTGCTGGACGCCCTCCTGGAGAACCTGCACCGCGCCGAGCTGAACCCGGTGGAGGAGGCCGCCGCCTACGACCAGCTGCTGCGGGACTTCTCCTGCACCCACGAGGAGCTGGCCGATCGGATCGGCCGCTCGCGGACGCACGTCTCCAACACCCTGCGGCTGATGAAGCTCCCGCCCTCCGTCCAGACCCGGCTGGTGGCCGGGACGCTGATGGCCGGGCACGCCCGGGCGCTGCTCGGCCTGTCGGACCCGGAGCAGCAGGAGCGGTTGGCCGCGCGGGTGATCGCCGAGGGCCTCACGGTGCGCAACGTCGAGGAGCTCGTCGTGCTGATGCGCTCGGAGGAGCCGGAGCAGCCCAGGCGCCAGGCGCCGAAGGCGGGCAAGCTGAACTCCCCGGCCTTCAACGACCTGGCGAGCCGGCTGTCCGACCGCTTCGACACCCGGGTCAAGGTCGAGGTGTCGCAGCGCGGCGGCAGGCTGGGCAAGGGCAAGGTGGTGCTGGAGTTCGGCTCGGTCGAGGACCTGAACCGGATCCTGGACAGCATGGCCCCGGGGGAGGACGGTCTGCGGCTGTCGCAGGGCTGAGCCGGCCCGGCCGGCCGAGGGCGACGACCCGATGGGTGCGTGTTCCACGTGAGCGCTGTTTCACGTGAAACATGCACCCATCGGCGTTCGTGGGGGAATGCTCGACCGTGAGAGGGAGGAGGAGGTGCGGCCATGGGACGGCGGATCGTTCCGCTGACGCTGGACAACCTCGGGGACCTACCGGCCGGCTGCCGCTCCTGCGTGTTCTGGGAGCTGGACCCGGTCAGTGCGAAGGAAGCGGTGGAGTCGGGCAAGCCGGAGCTGGAGAAGGAGGGGTGGATCTCCACGGTGCTGCTGGAGTGGGGCTCCTGCGGCCGGATCGTCTACGTGGACGACCGGCCCGCCGGGTTCGTGCTGTACGCGCCGCCCGCCTACGTCCCCCGCTCGCAGTCCTTCCCGACCAGTCCGGTCTCGCCCGACGCCGTCCAGCTGATGGTCAGCCGGGTGCTGCCGGGCTACCAGCGCCAGGGGATCGGCCGGGTGCTGGTGCAGACCGTGGCCAAGGACCTGATCGGGCGCGGGGTGCGGGCGATCGAGGCCTTCGGCTCCTCCGGGCGGGCGCCGACCAGTTGCGTGCTGCCGGCCGACCACCTGCTCGCGGTCGGCTTCAGGACCGTCCGCCCGCACTCGCGCTACCCGCGGCTGCGGCTGGAGGCGCGGACCACGCTCTCCTGGCGGGGCGACGTGGAGGGGGCGCTGGAGCGGCTGCTGGGCGGCGGGCGCAAGGAGCCGGTGCTGCCCTTCTAGGGCCTGTGTGATGTTGTGATCAGTTGGGTGGTCGCACGAGGTCGTCTATCCAGATCATTGAGGCGCGGAGGTGGAGGCCTGCGAGGTAGCT
>NZ_JBHVEU010000132.1:0-19670 GCF_042802075.1 Kitasatospora sp. NPDC057518 | reverse complement strand
CAGCCCTGCCCGTCTGCGCTGGTCGGCGGCTGCCCCCGCCGTACGGTCGGACCGGGTGGTCAGGCCGCGTGGGCGACGGGGCGGCGCGGGGCGATCACCCGGCCGTCGGGCAGCAGTTCGCCGGTGTCCTCGAACAGGACGACGCCGTTGCAGAGCAGGCTCCAGCCCTGCTCCGGGTGACGGGCCACCGATACGGCCGCCTCGCGGTCCTCGGACTCGGCCGTCGGGCACTCAGGACGGTGCTGGCACATGCGTACCCTCGCTTCGCTCTGCGATCCTCCCCGTGGTGCGGTCGCCGGAGGTGGTGCCGTCCGGGGCCGCCGCGGTGGTCGGATCCTGTCCGCGCGCCGGCCAAGTGTGGGCCGGCGCCCAAGTGGGTAGGACAGGGGGTCCTTCCACGCTGGTTCCCAGTGTCGGCATCCCGGGAGCCGCGCGCAGGGATTTCGTGACATGCGCCACAACTCCCGGGTAGAGATCACCCGTTCAGGTGGGGCCGACGGGAAAAGGCGCACCGGTGGGTCAGTCGGGACATGGCCCGTTGGGGCCATGCCGAATGGCCCGGACGGGTGGTCACCGTTCGGGTGAGGGTTTGGGCGCGGGCGCGGGCGCGGTCGAGGGCCGCCGGGCGGGTGGGCCCGGCGGCCCGTGGGGCGTCGGCGGGTCAGGAGGTACCGAGCAGCAGCGGCCCGGCGAGCGGGGCGCGGGCGAGCAGCGGCAGCAGTTCGGCGGCGGGCCGGGCGCGGTGCGCGGCGACGCCGAGCGGGGCCGGGGCCAGGGGGATCAGCAGGTCGCCGTCCGGGTCGGCGTCGGGGTTGTGCAGCCAGAGCGCCGTGGCGTACTGGCCGGGGAAGGTCAGCAGCCGGGGCTGCCGGCGGGTCCGGGAGCCCTGGGCGAGCTGCCAGGCCTCGCGCAGCGCCCGGACCGTCGAGTCGAGGTAGGGGCCGGCGGTGAAGTGGGAGAAGCTGTGGCCCTCGGCGCTCTGCACCACCTCGGCGGCGGCGGCCACCTCGGCGCCGTCCTTGATCAGGAAGCGCCAGCCGGTGCGGCGGGCGGCCGGCAGCTCCGGGCGCGGGCCGTTCAGGACGTGCACCGCGAGCGGGTGGGCGGGGAGCAGTGGGCCGGTCGGATGGCGCAGTGCTGCGGCGGCGGGCTGGCGCAGCGCGGTCTCCGAGTCGAGCGCGCCCAGGACGGCGCGCAGGGCGCTCGGCGGGGGCTGGGGGGTTTGCAGAGTCATGGCGGGGTCCGCCTCTCCAAGCGAGATCGGCGTGCGAGTGCGGCATACCGGCGTGGCGGGGCGACGCGTCGTCGGTGACGGGGCCGGGCCGTGTCCGGTTGTGCAGGATCGCGGTGCCGGCGCGGTCGCCGCCTCGACGAGGGCTTTCGGGGCGAGGCGGACCGGCCGGAGCGCTGTGCGAATTCGAACAGGTGCGCAGGGTGATCTGTTTATCACAGGCTGTGGTGTCGGGCAAGTCCACAGTTCGTCTGATTTTCCGTCAGATGCCTTGCATTGCAAGCCAGTACGCACGTTCGGGTATCGATCTTCGCGGTGGGCATCATGCTTGCACGGTCGGTCGACCGGGTGCTCGACGGGGTGGCTCTGGAGGAGGGGACCGTGGGCGAGAAGGTCGTGGCGACTCGGGCGGAACTGGCGGACCGGCAGCTCTACCGGCGCAAGCTCCACACGTGTCTGGACGTGCTCGGACGGATGATCCGGGAGGACCGCTTCGACCGGCCGCGGGCGGTGATGGGCCTGGAGATCGAGCTCAACCTGGCCGACGAGCAGGGCTTGCCGGCCATGAACAACGCGCAGGTGCTGAGCGCGATCGGCTCCAGCGACTTCCAGACCGAACTGGGCCGCTTCAACATCGAGGTCAACATCACGCCGCACCGGCTCTGCGGGCACGTGTTCGAGGAGCTGCGCGAGGAGATCGACACCGGGCTGCGCTACGCCGACCGGCAGGCGGCCGAGGCGGGCGCCCGGATCGTCATGGTGGGCATCCTGCCGACCCTGGAGCACGCCCACACCGGGCTGGACGCGATGAGCCACAACCAGCGGTACAGCCTGCTCAGCGACCAGATCCTGGCCGCCCGCGGGGAGGACATCGCGCTGGACATCGAGGGCGTCGAGCACCTCCAGCTGGAGTCGATCACCATGGTGGCCGAGGCCGCCGCCACCTCGCTCCAACTGCACCTCCAGGTGACCCCGCAGCGGTTCTCCTCGGTGTGGAACGCGGCCCAGGCGATCTGCGGGCCGCAGCTCGCGCTCGGCGCCAACTCGCCCTTCCTGTTCGGGCGGGAGCTGTGGCGGGAGACCCGTCCGGTGCTCTTCCAACAGGCCTGTGACACCCGTACGGCGGAGCTCAAGGCCCAGGGCGTGCGCCCGATCACCTGGTTCGGCGAGCGCTGGGTGGACTCGGCGTACGACCTGTTCGAGGAGAACCTGCGGTACTTCCCCGCGCTGCTGCCGATCTGCGACGACGAGGACCCGATGAAGGTGCTGGCCTCCGGCGGCGCGCCCAGGCTCGCCGAGATGCGGCTGCACAACGGCACCATCTACCGCTGGAACCGCCCGGTGTACGACATCGCGGGCGGGGTGGCGCACCTGAGGGTGGAGAACCGGGCGCTGCCGGCCGGGCCGACGGTCGCCGACACGCTCGCCAACGCCGCCTTCTACTACGGGCTGGTGCGGGTGCTGGCCGAGCAGCCCCGGCCGATCTGGACCCGGCTGCCGTTCGAGCGGGCGGACGAGAACTTCCAGCAGGGCGCCCGGTACGGCATCGACGCGGTGTTCCAGTGGCCGCGCTCGGGGCGGGCCGGGCGCGGCGGCGGGCTGCAGACCGTGTCCGCGGTCGACCTGGTGCTCAACGAGCTGCTGCCGATGGCCTACCAGGGGCTGGACGAGTGGGGCGTGGAGCCCGCCGACCGGGACCGTTACCTGGGCATCATCGAGCAGCGCTGCCTGCGCCGCACCAACGGCGCGTCCTGGCAGACCGCCACCTTCCACCGGCTGCGCGAGCAGTACGGGATGGACCGGCCGGCCGCGCTCGCGGCGATGACCAGGCGCTACGCCGAACTCATGCGCGGCGGCGAGCCGGTGCACACCTGGCCGGTGGGCTGAGCCCTCCCCGTCGGGGCGGTCCGGCGGCTGTGTCAGGATGATCGCTCCGGCGGTCGGCCGACGGCCGGAGCGACCGCCCGTCCGCTGGAGCCCCCGTGACCACCGTCCCGACCGCGCCGGAGACCGCGAAGCCCACCCGTCGGCTGTTCGGCGCGGAACTGCTGATCGTCCTCGGCCTCTCGCTCGGGGCCAGCGGGATCAGCGCGCTGATCAGCTTCACCGGCTCGCTCACCGAACCGCTCAAGCTCGGCCAGCAGGTTGCCACGCTGAACGGCTCGCGGGCGCCCGGGCGGCCCTGGCTGGACCTGGTGTGGCAGCTGTACTACATCGGGCGCGGGCTGATGCCGGTGGTGCTGGTCGGGTACCTGCTGGTGCGCGAGGGCGTCGCGCTGCGGGTACTGGGCTTCGACCTCGGGCAGAAGCTGCGCGACCTGGGGCGGGGCGCCGCCGTCGCGGCCGCGATCGGCGGGTCGGGGCTGGCGCTCTACCTGGCCTCGCAGGCGGCCGGGTACAACCTGACGGTGGCGCCGTCCGGGCTGCCGGACGTGTGGTGGCGGGTGCCGGTGCTGCTGCTGTCGGCCTGGCAGAACGCGATCCTGGAGGAGGTCGTCGTCCTCGGCTACCTGCTGCGCCGGGTGGGGCAGGTCGGGTGGTCCTGGCCGGCGGCGGTGGCCGCGAGTTCGGTGCTGCGCGGCTCGTACCACCTCTACCAGGGGGTCGGCGGGCTGGTCGGCAACATGGTGATGGGCGCGGTGTTCTGCCTGCTGTACCGGCGCTGGGGGCGGGTGATGCCGCTGGTGGTGGCGCACGCGCTGATCGACACGGTGGCCTTTGTCGGGTACGCGCTGCTGGCCGGGCACGTCAGCTGGCTGCCGACCCCTTGAGCGACCGCGCCCGGCCGCGCGGCGGACGGGCGAGCAGCCGGTCGACGTGTCGGCGCTCCAGGCCCTCGCCGGGGTCGACGGGCAGCAGCAGGCGGTCCCGGCGCAACCGGGAGCGGCGGACCAGCCGCGGCGGGATGACGTCGTCCACCCAGGCGAACGGCCGGTCGGCGGCGTAGCGCAGCAGCGGGGCCCACTTGGCGGCGGAGAACAGCTCCATCAGCGGGACGCGCGGGTCGCCGGGCTGCGGGACGTAGCCGGTGAAGGTGACCACCGGGAGCGGGTCCAGGCCGATCGCCGGGGCGATGTGGGTGTTCGCGTTCTCCTCCCACGTCGTCGCCCAGACCAGGTCGTACGTTCCGGAGAGCTCGCGCAGCCAGGTGCCGTGCCGGGCGGACAGCAGGACGGTGTAGCCGAACAGGGTGTGGGTGTCGAACCCGGCGTCCGGGTGGGGGCGGACCGGGTTGAGGACGCCGTCGACGTCCAGGAACAGCAGTGGCTTCGGCACCGGTGGCCCCTCGGAGACGGTGGTGTTTCCTGACACTTCGGACGTCACCCGCGCACCGGCGGTTGCCCACGGGCGGGCGCACGCGGGGCGCACAGGGGGCTCATGGAGCGGGCGCGGGCTCGCTGACGGGCACCGGTGCGTCCGTCGTGCCCCGACGGCTCAGCCGGCGCACCTGCGGGTCCAGCAGGACGACCGCGCTGAGCACCAGACAGGCGGCGGCGCACGCCCAGAGCGCGCCCGACAGGCCGAGCGCCACGGCGGCGGGGCCGGCCAGCGCGGTGCCGACCGGGGCCAGCGAGTAGGAGCCGAGCTCGTCGTACGCGGTGACCCGGGAGAACATCTCCTCGGGTATCTCCTGCTGGAGCGCGACCATCCAGTTGACGCCGAAGACGGTCACGCCGACGCCGGACAGGAACATCGCGACGACCAGCAGCGGCAGCGGCACCTCGGCGGCGAGGGCCAGGGCGGGCACGCCGAACAGGAAGACCCCCCAGTTGCCGACCAGCAGGATCCGGCGCGGCCGCCAGCGCGTCATCAGCACGCCGGTGGCCACCAGGCCGACGCCGTAGGCGGCCATCGCCAGGCCCCAGGCGCCCGCCCCGCCGAGCCGCTCCTTGGCGGCGGTCGGCCCGTACACCGACTCCACCGCGTTGATGCAGGCGACCAGCACCGAGAACTGGAGCACGATCACCCAGAGCCAGCGGCGGGAGGCGAACTCCCGCCAGCCCTCGCGCAGGTCGCGCAGCATGCTGCTGCCGGAGGACGCGGGGGCCTTCTCCGGCTCCAGGAAGAAGCGGAGGGCGGCGGCGACCAGGAAGCACAGGGCGTCCAGGGCGAGCACCCAGCCCGGGCCGACGAGGGCGGTGAGCGCCCCGCCGAGGGCGGCGCCGCCGATCTGGGAGGCGTTGAGGCCCATCCGGAAGACCGCGAAGGCGCGGGCGGCGTGTTCCTGGGGGACGGCCTGCATGATCATGCCGCCGGAGGCGGGGGAGTAGAGGGCGTAGCCGGCCCCGCCGGCCGCGGAGAGTGCCAGCATCTGCCAGAGCCGGACGTCACCGGTCAGCACCAGGGCGGCCAGGACGGCCTGGGAGACTCCGCTGAACACGTTGGCGGCGACCATGATCAGGTGGCGCGGCAGGCGGTCGGCGAGGGTGCCGCCGACCACCATCAGCAGGACGGTGGGCACCAGCCGGGCGGCGGTGACGTAGCCGACCTCTGTCGTGGTGCCGCCGGTGCCGAGCACGGCGAAGGCGGTGGCGATGGGGGCGCCGGCGTTGCCGAGGCCGCTGACCACGGTGGCGGCGGTCTGGATGCGGAAGTTGCGGCTCGCCCAGGCGAAGCGGCGTGAGGGTGGGGTCGGCACCCGGAGACTATGCCGTGGGGGCGTACGGGTGTCCATCCGGTTGTCGTACCGGGGCGTCGGGAGGGTGGGGTTTCAGCCGAGCTTGCCCCGTCGGCCGAGTCCGCCCCGTCGGCCGAGATGGCCCCGAACGTCGAGGGCTGCCCCGTCGGCCGTTCCGGCCCCGTCAGCCGAGGTGGCCCCAGAGGAAGGTGACGGTGCGGCGCCAGGCGATCCGGGCCTGGAGCGGGTCGTAGGTGCCGATCAGGTTCTCGTCGTTCATGAAGGCGTGCCCGGCCGGGTAGAAGTGGATCTCCGGGCGGACGTCGGTGGCCTCGCCGATCCGGATCGCCGCCTCGTCCACGGCGGCCATCGGGATCGAGCCGTCCAGCTCGCCGAAGTGGCCGAGCACGTGGGCGGTCAGGCCGCGGTAGTCGAAGTCCGGGTCGGGCGGCAGGCCGTAGAACGGGACCACGGCGGCCACCCTGTCGCCGGCCCGGGCGGCCAGCAGCAGGGCGAAGCCGCCGCCCATGCAGAAGCCGACCACGCCGACCGCGTCGCCGACCACGCCGTCCAGCGCGAGCAGGTGGTCGACCGCCCCGGCCAGGTCCTCCACCGCCCGGTCGACCGGCAGCTCGCGCCGGAAGCGGGCCGCCTCGGTGCCGTCGTGGGTGGTGGCGCCGCCGAACAGGTCGGGGGCGAGGACGGTGAAGCCCTCGGCGGCGAAGCGGTCGGCCATGTCGGCGATGTGCGAGGTCAGGCCCCACCACTCCTGCACCACCACCAGGCCCGGTCCGACGCCCTGCGGCGGGCGGGCCAGGTAGCCGTGCGCGGTACGGCCGTTGCTCGGGAAGGTGACGTTCTGCCGGGAGCCGCCCTGGTCAGGCATGGCTTCCTCTCGGTGGGTCGGGCCGCGAGCGGCGGGAGTTCGGCGGGGCGGTCCGGGTCAGCCCATCTCCTCCAGGGCGCGTCCCTTGGTCTCCTTGATGCAGAAGGCCACGAACGGGATGGAGAGCAGCGCGAAGGCCGCGTAGATGACGTACGTCGCGGAGAGGTTCCAGTCGGCGAGGTCCGGGAAGCTGACGGTGATCGCCCAGTTGGCGATCCACTGCGCCGAGGCGGCGACGGACAGCGCCAGCGCGCGGATCCGGTTGGGGAACATCTCGCCGAGCAAGACCCAGACCACCACGCCCCAGGAGAAGGCGAAGCAGAGCACGAAGACGTGCGCGGCGACCAGGGCGACGGTGGCGTGGGTGTTGTCCAGGGTGGCGGTGTCGCCGGTGCCCTCCCGGTAGGAGAACGCCCAGGCGGCGGTGCCCAGCGCGGCCGCCATGCCGATCGAGCCGGCCAGGGCGAGCGGCTTGCGGCCGATCCGGTCCACCAGGGCCATCGCGATCACCGTGCCGATCACGTTGATGATCGAGGTGGAGAGGCTGATCAGCAGCGAGTTGGACTCGTTGATGCCGACCGACTGCCACAGCAGGGACGAGTAGTAGAAGATCACGTTGATGCCGACGAACTGCTGGAACACCGAGGCGCCGATGCCGACCCAGACGATCGGCAGCAGGCCGAAGCGGCCGCCCATCAGGTCCTTCATCCGGGGCTTGTGGCTGGACTCCAGCACCGAGCGGATCTCCGCGACCCGGGCGTCCAGGTCCACGCCCTCGCCCTCGACCTCGACCAGCACCTTGCGGGCCTGCTCCTCGCGGTGGTCGGCGATCAGGAAGCGCGGCGACTCCGGGATGGCGAGCGCCATCAGCCCGTACACCAGGGCCGGGATGGCCTCGACGCCGAGCATCCACTGCCAGGCCTGGATGCCGCCGAGGTGGTTGGTGGACTCGCCGCCGGCGGCCTGGTTGAGGGCCCAGTTGGCGAGCTGGGAGACGGTGATGCCGAGCACGATCGCCATCTGCTGGAAGGAGGCGAGCCGGCCGCGGTACGCGGTCGGGGCGACCTCGGCGATGTAGGTCGGGGCGATCACCGAGGCGATGCCGATCGCGATGCCGCCGACCACGCGCCAGGTGGCGAGGGTCTCGATGTTCGGCGGGAACATCGAGCCGATGCCGCTGGCCGCGAACAGGGCGGCGGCCAGCAGCATCGTGCGGACCCGGCCGAGGCGGTCGGCGAGCCGGCCGGCGATCACCGCGCCCACCGCCGAGCCGAGCAGCGCGATCGCCACCACGAAGGCGGTGGTGCCGTGGCCGACCCCGAAGTGCTTCTGGATGCCCGTCACGGCGCCGTTGATCACCGCGCTGTCGTAGCCGAACAGGAAGCCGCCCATGGCGGCGGCCGCCGAGATGAACACCACGTGGCCGAGGTGGGCCTCGCCGGCCGCCCGTTGGCTGTTGACTGAGGACACGCGCGCTCCCGGGGGTGGACGGGCCCGCTCTGACGCCGAGTGGGCAGGGCTCGTCTCACATTCGAGCAGCGCGGCGGCCGACCTGCCCGAGGGGGCGGCCGACCGGGTGATCCGGGGTCAGTCGGCGGCGCGCGGCCGCTCGGTGCGCCGGTCGACGGTGCGCGGGAGGTCGGCGCGGGGGGCGTCGCCCACGGGGCCGGCCGCGCCCCGCGGCTCGTCCGTGCGCCGCCGGTGACGGCGGAGCAGCTGGGCCCGGGCGGCGGCGTACTGGTCGCGGCCGCGCCCCCGGCCGTCGGCGCGTTCGGCGAGCCGGTCGGCGATCGCGTACTGCGCCTCGGCGGGCTTCTTGTCGTCGTACTTGAACTTGGCCCGCACCTCGTCGACGGTCAGCCGGAGCCCGCGCAGGCCGGGCAGCTGCCGGGCCAGCTCGCCCTCGCCGGGCACCACCCGGACCTCCGGCGTCTCGGGCTGGAAGTGCGCCAGCTGGCGGTTGAGGATCTCCGCCTTGCCGGCCGCGGACTCCACCACCTCGGCGGTGCAGTGGAAGTGGACCGAGGCGTAGTAGCTGGTGGGCGTGCCCGGTGCGCCGCGCCAGTGGCCCGGGGCGAAGGCGTAGCCGTCGGTGACCGCGAGGGTGACCTTCGGGTCGGCCCGGGCGGCGGCCAGCAGCGGGTTGGGCGCGGCGAGGTGGAGCAGGATCTCGCCGCGGTCGGCGTCCAGCAGGAAGTGCGTCGGGACCAGCACCGGCCCCTCGCCGGGGCCGCCGTTGGCGGCGAGCAGGCCGAAGTCGCGGCCCTCGGCCAGCCAGGCGCGCCACTCGGCCTCGTCGCCGCGGTCCCAGGATCTGATCAGCACGGGTGGGCCTCCCGTCAGCGGGGGTAGCCGCGCAGGTGCGCGGGGAGCGGGACGGTGGTGCCGGGGTGCGGCTCGGGGGTGCCGTGCACGGTGGTGACCGGGATCAGCCCGGACCAGTACGGCAGGCCGGTGTCCTCCGGGTCGTCGGCGGCGCCGTCCTCCCGGGTCTTGGCCGAGACCTCGTCCAGCTCCAGCCGGACGACGGCGGTGGCGGCGAGCTCCTTGGCGTTGGCCGGACGGACCTCGGCGGAGCGCCCCGGTATCGCGTGGTCGACCAGGGCGGCGAGCGCGACGTCCAGCTCCTCGGGGTCGGTGACCTGGTGCGCGGTGCCGTGGGCGACCACCGAGCGGAAGTTCACCGAGTGGTTGAACGCGGACTTGGTCAGCACCAGCGCGTCGACCTGGGTGACGGTGACGCACACCGGCATGCCCTGCTCGCCGGAGGCGTTGCGCATCGGGCGGCTTCCGGTGGAGCCGTGGACATAGAGCCGGCTGCCGACCCGGGCGAAGATCGTCGGCAGGACCACGGGGGCGCCGTCGACGACGAAGCCGAGGTGGCAGATGTAGGCGCTGTCGAGGATGGCGTGGATCGCCTCCTGCTCCCAGGTGGCCCGGTCCCGGTAGCGGGTGGGGGTGGTCCTGGGGGTGCGGGAGTAGCTGGGCGAGTCTTCCGGGTTGGCCGACATGACATCCTCTATGTACTAGTGCATACTTAGCTTTGTGCTAGGAGACTATCCGCTGAAAGGGCGACGCGCCAGCGAAATCGCGGCCCACGTCGAGCAGGGCGTGAGCAGCGGGCAGCTCGCCCCGGGAACCGCGCTGCCCCCGCTGCGCGACCTCGCCGCCGAACTGGGCGTCAACCCCAACACCGTCGCCGCCGCCTACCGGCTGCTGCGCGACCGCGGCGTGATCGAGACCGCCGGCCGCAAGGGCAGCCGCATCCTGCCCAGACCCGCGCTCACCCCGCGCGACCAGATCCGCATCCCCGTCCCGCCGCACGCCCGTGACCTGTCCACCGGCAACCCCGACCCGGCCCTGCTGCCCGACCTCGCCCAGGCCCTCGCGGCCGCCGCCGAGGCCGCGCGCACCGACCCCGTGCTGTACGGGCACGCCGGCGTCGACCCGCGGCTGCTCGCGCTCGCCCGCGCCTCCTTCGAGGCCGACGGCCTGCCCGGCGGCCCGATCGCCGTCGCCTCCGGCTCGCTGGACACCGTCGAACGGATCCTCGGCGCCCGGCTGCGCCCCGGCGACGCGGTGGCCGTCGAGGACCCGGGCTGGGGCAGCCTGCTCGACCTGCTGCCCGCGCTGGGGCTGAAGCAGGTGCCCGTCCGGCTGGACGACGAGGGCCCGCTGCCGGGGTCGCTGGCCGCCGCGCTGGCCGAGGGCGTCCGGGCTGTGGTGGTCACCAGCCGGGCGCAGAACCCGACCGGTGCGGCGCTCACCGCGCGGCGGGCCGAGGCGCTCAAGGCCGTCCTGGCCGAGCACCCCGGGGTGCTGCTGATCGAGGACGACCACGGGCACGGCATGGTCGACCAGCCGTACCACCCGCTGGTCGGGGCGGGCACCCGGCACTGGGCGGTGGTGCGCTCGGCGGCCAAGGCGTACGGGCCGGACCTGCGGGTCTCGGTGGCGGTCGGGGACGAGGAGACGATCGGACGGGTGACCGGCCGGCTGCGGCTGGGCGCCGGCTGGGTCAGCCACCTGCTTCAGCGCACCGTCGCGGAGCTGTGGAGCGGCGACGCCGCGCCGGCCGACCGGGTGGCCGCCGCGTACCGGGCCCGGCGGGACGCGCTGCTGGACGAGCTGGCGGCGCGCGGGATCGCGGCGCACGGGCGGAGCGGACTGAACGTCTGGGTGCCGGTGCCGGACGAGACCTCGGTGCTGGCGGCGCTGGTGCAGCGCGGCTGGGTCGCGGCGCCCGGCGCGCGGTACCGGATCCAGTCGCCGCCCGGGCTGCGGTTCACCACGGCGCGGCTGGAGGCGGCCCACGCGCGGGAGCTGGCGGAGGACCTGGCGGCGGTGCTGGGGGCGGGCGGGGGCGGATCGCGGCTGGTGTGAGTCGTGGTCGGGCCCTGGGGTGCGGGGCGGGTGGGGCAGGTGTGGCGGGTGTGAACCGCGGGCGGCGTCCGGGCGTCGCCCGCCCGGTTGGTCTGAACCCGGCGGTAACAAAAGCGGAAACCTCCCGCAGACGCCTAGCGGTGGTGGGCGCGCGCATGTCATCTTCATCGCGCCACCGGCCGGCGGCCCACCCTCACCCAGGCGTCCTCCCGTTCCCCGTTTCCCCGGGAGGACCGAGCCGCAGGAGTTCCGCAGTGCCCGAGAACTGTTCGAGCAGCGCCCGCAGCACCCGCAGTGCCCGCAGCCCCGGCCGACGGCTGCTCGCCGCGGCCCTGGCCCTCCCGATCGCCGTCGCGGGCCTGGCCGTCGCCTCGCCGGCCTCCGCCGCTCCGTCCACCCCGGCCGCACCGGCCGTCCTGCCGTCCGGGCCCACCGCCAGCGTCACCCTCGGCGACAGCTACATCTCCGGCGAGGCCGGCCGCTGGAAGGGCAACGCGGCCGGCACCGGCGGCGGCCGCAACGGCACCGACCGGGCCTGGACCGGCAGTTCGTACGACCCCTCGCGGGTCTACGGCGCCACCGCCGCGAGCGGGTGCGACCGCTCGGACGTCGCCGAGGTGCTCAGCGCCTCGACCGGGGCCCAGAACGAGATCGACCTGGCCTGCTCCGGCGCCGTCAGCGCCAACGTCTTCCGCGCCGCCAACGGCGGCCAGTCGCTCAAGGGCGAGGCCCCGCAGGCCGACCAACTCGCCACCGTGGCACGGCAGAACAACGTCAAGCTGATCACCCTGTCGATCGGCGGCAACGACCTGGGCTTCTCGGACGTCATCTCCACCTGCGTGCAGGACTACCTGATCTGGTACTCCTACTGCCACGACTCCGCGCAGTCCGGGATCGACGCCAAGATGCCCGCCGCGATGGCCGGGGTCGGCAAGGCGATCGACGAGATCCGCGCGGTGATGACCGGCGCCGGCTACGCGCAGTCGGACTACCGCCTGGTGCTGCAGTCCTACCCGTCGCCGATCCCGCGCGGCGCCGAGATGCGGTACCCGGAGAGCGGCTGGACCCGCTCCAACACCGGCGGCTGCCCGTTCTGGGACGGGGACGCCGACTGGGCCCGCGACTCGATGGTGCCGCAGATCTCCCAGGCGCTGGCGGGCGTCGCCGCCGCCAAGGGCGCGCAGTTCCTGGACCTGTCGGACATGCTGCAGGGCCGCGAGGTCTGCTCGACGGCCACCCGGCAGCCGACCGCGAGCTCCGGCCCGTCCGCGACCACCAGCGAGTGGGCGCGCTTCCTGGACGGCGGCCTCAACTCCACGCAGGGCGTGCTGCAGGAGTCGATGCACCCCAACTACTACGGCCAGCAGGCGGTCGGGCGCTGCCTGACGCTGCTGTGGGCGCGCCCGAGCGGTGACTACGCGTGCCGCAACACGGCCGGGCAGGACGCGAGCGGGATGTACCTCACCGCACGGTGAGCACACGGTTCGGCGCCCCCGCGGCCTCGGCCGTGGGGGCGCCGTTCCGCCGTTCCGCCGTGCTCAGCCCTTGGCGAGCAGGGACTGGGCGTGCGCGATGACCTGATCCTTCGTCAGGTACGCGTCGGTGTACTCGAAGTCCTGCAGCCGGGCGGGCTGGCGGGCGAGGAAGCCGGTCCGGACGAAGTCGTCGCCGGCGGTCGCGTTGAGCAGCCAGTTGGCGCCCACCCGGAACTTGGCAGCGTTGGTGCGCATCGCCATCAGGTGGTAGCCGCGCGCCACCAGCTGGGCGGGCACCCCGCGCAGCTCGATGCCGAGCGGCTTGGAGACCGCGTCCTTGCCGCCGAGGTCGACCACCAGGCCCAAGTCCTTGTGGTAGTACGGCTCCAGGGGCTGGTTGCGGAGCGAGGCGATCACGTTGTTCGCGACCGCGCGGCCCTGGCGGGCGGAGTGCTGGGCGGTCGGCGGGCAGACCGCGCCGTCGCCCTTGGCGAGGTCGGGGACGGCGGCGGCGTCGCCGAGCGCGAACACGCCCTCGAACTGCGGCACCCGCATCTCCGCCGTCACGGCGAGCCGGCCGCGGACCGTCTCGGCGTCCAGGGTGCCGATCAGCGGGCTCGCGGCCACCCCGGCCGTCCAGATCAGGGTGCGGCAGGGGAGCACCCGGCCGTCGGTGAACTTGACCGTCTCGGCGCCGACTTCGGCCACCGAGACGCCCAACGACACCTCGATGCCGCGGTCGCGCAGCACCTCCAGGGCGGCCTCGCCGAGCGGGTCGCCGAGCTCCGGCATCAGCTTCGGGGCGATGTCGATCAGGTGCCACTTGATCTGCCGGGCGTCCAGACGCGGGTAGCGGTGGGCGGCGGCGGTGGTCAGGCGCTGGAGGCAGGCGGCCGTCTCGGTGCCCGCGTAGCCGCCGCCGACCACCACGAACTGGAGCCGGGACTCGCGCTCCTTCTGGTCCAAGGTGGCCGAGGCGAGGTCGAGTTGGGCGATCACGTGGTCGCGGACGTAGGCCGCCTCGGCGAGCGTCTTCATGCCGCGGGCGTAGTCGGTGAGGCCGGGGATGTCGAAGGTACGGGTGACGCTGCCGGGGGCGAGCACCAGGACGTCGTACTTCTGCGCCACCACCTCGTCGGTGATCTTGCGGACGACGCACACCTTGGAGGCCGGGTCCACACCGATGGCGCCGCCGGGGACGATGTGGGTGCGGCGCAGCGTACGGCGCAGCGAGACGGCCACGGACTGCGGGGTGAGGACGCCGGCCGCGACATGGGGGAGGAGGGGGAGGTAGAGCTGGTAGCTGAACGGCGTGACCAGCGAGATCTCGGCCTCCGACGGTGACAGCTTGTGTTCGAGGCGGCGGGCGCACTCCAGGCCGGCGAAGCCACCGCCCACGATCAGGATCCGAGGTCGTTCCATCGCTCATCCCTTTGCCGTGAAGGTCCCCATTACTGTCCGCCACACTCGCACGGAGCAGCGGGGGCTGCCACCGGGGCGGGGCCGTGGGGGTGGGGTGGAGGAGGGCGGGGAGAAAAGGGAGAAGAGGGAGAACGGGGTGGCGGCGGGAGGGGGAGAGAGGAAAGGGCGGCGACACCGATAGGCTGTCGGCCGTGCTACCCGAGGTGACGGCGATCCGGTACGTGACGCCACTGCGAGAAGGCGGCTCGATGCCGGGCCTGGTCGAGGCCGACGATCGGCGGCTGTACGCGCTGAAATGGGTCGGTGCGGCGCAGGGCCGCAAGGCGTTGGTCGCGGAGGTGCTGGCCGGGGAGCTCGGCCGGCGGCTCGGGCTGCCGGTGCCGGAGCTGGTGACGGTCGACCTGGACCCGGTGCTCGCGCGCAGCGAGCCGGACCACCAGATCCAGGACCAGATGAGGGCCAGCGGCGGGACCAACCTCGGGATGGCCTTCGTCAGCGGCGCGCTCAACTTCGACCCGCTCTGCTTCGAGGTGGATCCGGAGCTCGCCGGGCAGGTGCTCTGGTTCGACGCGCTGATCGGCAACGTCGACCGCTCCTGGCGCAACCCCAACCTGCTGGTGGCGACCGGCGGGCTGCGGCTGATCGACCACGGCGCGAGCCTGATCTTCCACCACAACTGGCCGGGTGCCGCCGCCTGGATCCGCCGTCCGTACGACGCCTCCGACCACGCGCTGCTGGGGGCCCGGCCGGACCTGGCGGCGGCCGACAAGGCGCTCGCGCCGCTCGCCGAGGCGGCGATCGAGGGCGCGGTGGCGCAGATCCCCGAGGTCTGGCTGGTGGACGAGTTCGGCTTCGACTCGCCCGACGAGGTGCGCGCCGCGTACCGGACCCAGCTGACCGAGCGACTGGCCGGTCCGCGCGACTGGCTGCCGGAGGTGCCCGCATGACCGAGTTCACGCTGTCCGTGCTGCCGGCCACCGTCGAGCTGCACGACTACGAGTACGCCGTGATCCGCGCGGTGCCGAGGGTCGAGCGCGGCGAGTGCGTCAACGTCGGGGTGCTGCTGTACTGCCGACAGGAATCGCATCTGGCCGCCCGGACCCACCTGGACCAGGCCCGGCTGCTGGCGCTGGACCCGGTGGCGGACGTGCAGGGCGTGCGGCGGGCGCTGCAGGGGATCGAGGCGGTCTGCCACGGCGGCCCGCAGGCCGGTCCGGCGGCGGGGGACAGCGCCGGGCAGCGGTTCCGCTGGCTGACCGCGCCGCGCAGCGCGATCGTCCAGCCGGGGCCGGTGCACACCGGGCTGACCGCGGACCCGGAGGCGGAGCTCCGGCGGCTGTTCGACCAGCTGGTGCTCTGACACCGGAGGGTTCCGGGGCGGCTCGCGGACGGTTGCCGTGGTCAAAGCTTGAGTTGCTGAAGCACCTGGTCGTACTCTGGCCCCATGGGTTCGACAGCGACGACGACCGTACCGACCAACGCCGAGTTGATGGAGGCGCTGGCCTCCGTCGGTGCGGCGTACTTCCAGGACTTCGCGGCCGCCGCGGCCCGGCACGGGCTCTCCTCCTCGCAGGCCAAGGCGCTGGGCGCGGTGCAGGAGCCGGTGCCGATGCGCGCGCTGGCCGGGAGGCTCGGCTGCGACGCCTCGAACGTCACCGGGATCGTGGACCGGCTGGAGTCGCTGGGCCTGGCCAACCGGGAGGCGGCGGCCGGTGACCGCCGGGTGAAGATCGTGGTGATCACGGCCGAGGGCCGGGAGATCCTGAACCGCATCCGCGGCGAGATGGCCCGGACTCATCAGGCCTTCGAGGCGATGACCGACGAGCAGCGGATCGCCCTGCACTCGATCTGCTCCCAGGTGCTGCCGGTGCTGGCCGGTCGTACGGGCGGCGCGCAGTAGGACCCCGCGCCGCCCGTACGCCACCAGTGCTTCGTCCCGGTCAGAGCAGCCCGGCGAGTTCCGGTGGCAGCGGCCGGTGGTGGAGCAGGGTGAGTGAGCGGGTGGTCCGGGTCAGGGCGACGTAGAGGTCGCGCGGGGCGAGCGCGGCCGGCTCGACCACCACGACCGCGTCGAATTCCAGCCCCTTGGCGTCCGCGACGGTGAGTGCGTCCAGCTCCGCGGCCAGGGCGTCCGGTGCGATCACGCCGAGGGTGCCCGGGCCGACGGGCAGCCGGGCGAGCGCGGCGGCGAAGCCGCCCGCCGGGACGCGGACCGCGCGGGGCCGCTCGGTGCCCGGGCGGATGGACTCGGGCGGCCGGTGGCCGGGTACGGCGGTGCGCAGCACGGCGGCGGCGAGGGTCATGACGGGCTCCGGCGTGCGGTAGTTGACGGTGAGCCGTTCCTCGCGCCAGCGGCCGGGCAGGTGCGGGTCGAGCGTCTCGGCCCAGCTGCGGGCGCCGGCGGGCGAGCCGGTCTGGGCGAGGTCGCCGACGATGGTGAGCGAGGTGGTCGGGACGCGCCGCAGGACGGCGCGCCAGGCCATCGCGGACAGCTCCTGCGCCTCGTCCACGACGACGTGGCCGTACGCCCAGGTGCGGTCGGCGGCGGCGCGTTCGGCGGTGGAGCGGTACGGGCCGTCGTCGCGGAAGCGCTCGGCCAGGGCGGCGGAGTCCAGCAGCACGTCGTCGGTCTGCCCGGTGATGGTCAACACGCCCTGGGCGAAGGCCAGTTCGTCCGGGTCTTGACCGGTGGGGGCCGAGGGCCCCTCGGTACCCAGGAGTTCGGCGGCCTCGTCGAGCAGCGGGACGTCCTCGGCCGTCCACTCGGAGCCGGGCGGGCGGAGCAGGGCGGTCGCGTGCTCGGGGGCCGCTGAGGCGAGCAACTCCCGGTCGGTGAGCAGGCGTTCGAGCAGCTGCCGCGGGGTGAGCCGGGGCCAGAGCGGGTCGAGCGCGGCGCGGACGTCCGGCCGCTCCCACAGCTCGCGCGGGGCGTAGTGCGCCTCCTCGTCGTCGTACGGTCGGCCGAGGCTGAGCGCCTGGCCGATCGCGAGGGCGTCGAGCAGGGTGCCCAGATAGAAGGCGCGGGCCCGGTTGTGCGGCAGTCGCAGGCCGCGGGCGGCGTCCCGGGCCTCGGCGCAGGCCCGGGCGGAGACCCGCAGCCCCTCGCCGAGGTCCAGGCCCTCGACGGGGGCCGTCTGGTGGGCGGCCACGGCGGCGCGGAGCACCCCGGCCATCCAGGGGCCGCCCTTGGCGAAGGCGGCGGCGGGGTCGTCGGTGCCGGTGGCGGCGAGGCCGGGGAGGAGTTCGGCGACGGTGCGGAGCACCACCTCGGTCTCGCCGAGGGCGGGCAGCACCTCCTCGATGTACCGCAGGAAGCCGGGGTTGGGGCCGATCACCAGGACGCCCCGGCGCTCCAGCGCGGCGCGGTGGGTGAACAGCAGGTAGGCGGCGCGGTGCAGGGCGGCCAGCGTCTTCCCGGTGCCGGGGCCGCCCTGGACGACCAGGGCGCCGCGCAGCGGGGAGCGGATCACCCGGTCCTGCTCGGCCTGGATGGTGGCGACGGCGGTGCCCATCCGGCCGGTGCGCTCGCGGTCGAGGGCGGCGAGCAGGGCGGCTTCGCCGACCAGGGTGCCGCGGCCGGACTCGTCCAGCCCGGCGAGGTCGAGCGCCTCGTCGTCGAGGCCGGTGACGGTGCGGCCCCGGGTGTGCAGGTGGCGGCGGCGCACCACCGGGCCGGGGTGGACGGGGGTCGCGGTGTAGAAGGGGCGGGCGGCCGGCGCGCGCCAGTCGAGCAGCAGCGGTTCGTACGTCTCGTCGGTCAGGCCGGTGCGGCCGATGTAGTGGACGGTGCCGTCGCGCTCGTCGAGCCGGCCGAAGCAGAGGCCGCGCTCGACCGCCTCCAGTCGGGCGGCGTGGCGGGCGGCTTCGCGGGCGCGCACCTCGCGCTCCAGTCGGGCCTGGTGGGTGCCGCCGGATCCGGCGCCGTCGTGGGCGCCGTCGGCGGTGCGGCGGGCCCGTTCACGCTCGGTGTCCAGCCGGGCGTAGAGCCGGGTGAGGTGGGCCTGCTCGGTGCGCAGGGCCGCGGCGAGGGCGCTGGAGTCCCGCGCGGTCACTGGCGGTTCGCTCATCGGTGTGGTATCCTTGCGGTGAGAAGGCTGCGAAGCGTCATCTGAAAGGCGCTCAATTGACCCAGCCTACCCCATCCGCCGACGTCCGGCGTGACCTCGGCTGTTACTCTTGCGAAGCGTGAGCGCGAAGCCCCAGATCCCCAATGTCCTGGCCTCCCGGTACGCCTCGGCGACCCTGGCCCAGCTGTGGTCCCCCGAGCACAAGGTGGTCCTCGAGCGCCACCTGTGGCTCGCCGTCCTGAAGGCCCAGCAGGACCTCGGCGTCGAGGTTCCGGCGACCGCCGTCGCCGACTACGAGCGGGTGATCGACCAGGTCGACCTCGGCTCGATCGCCGCCCGTGAGCGGGTCACCCGCCACGACGTGAAGGCCCGGATCGAGGAGTTCAGCGAGCTCGCCGGGCACGAGCAGATCCACAAGGGAATGACCTCCCGGGACCTGACCGAGAACGTCGAGCAGCTGCAGATCCGCCAGTCCCTGGAGCACGTGCGGGACCGCACGGTGGCCGTGCTGGTGCGCCTGGCCAAGCTGTCCGCCCAGCACGCCGAGCTGGTCATGGCCGGCCGCTCGCACAACGTGGCCGCGCAGGCCACCACCCTGGGCAAGCGGTTCGCGTCGATCACCGACGAGCTGCTGGTCGCCTTCCGCCGCCTCGAGGAGCTGATCGCCCGCTACCCGCTGCGCGGGATCAAGGGCCCGGTCGGCACCGCCCAGGACATGCTCGACCTCCTCGGTGGCGACACCGACAAGCTGGCCGAGCTGGAGCGCCGGGTCGCCGGGCACCTCGGTTTCGAGAACGTGCTGACCAGCGTCGGCCAGGTCTACCCGCGCTCGCTGGACTTCGAGGTGCTCACCGCCCTCGTCCAGCTGGCCGCCGCGCCGTCCAGCCTGGCCAAGACCATCCGCCTGATGGCCGGCCACGAGCTGGTCACGGAGGGCTTCAAGGAGGGCCAGGTCGGCTCCTCCGCGATGCCCCACAAGATGAACACCCGCTCCTGCGAGCGCGTCAACGGCCTGGCCGTCATCCTGCGCGGCTACGCCTCGATGACCGGCGAGCTGGCCGGCGACCAGTGGAACGAGGGCGACGTCTCCTGCTCGGTGGTGCGCCGGGTCGCGCTGCCGGACGCGTTCTTCGCCTTCGACGGCCTGCTGGAGACCTTCCTGACCGTCCTCGACGAGTTCGGCGCCTTCCCCGCGGTGATCGAGGCCGAGCTGGACCGCTACCTGCCGTTCCTCGCCACCACCAAGGTGCTGATGGGCGCGGTGCGCGCGGGCGTCGGCCGGGAGACCGGGCACGAGGTCATCAAGGAGCACGCCGTCGCCTCCGCGCTGGCGATGCGCGCGGGCGCCCGGGAGAACGAGCTGCTGGACCGGCTGGCCGCCGACGAGCGGATCCCGCTGGACCGGGCCGCGCTGGACGCGCTGCTCGCCGACCGGCTGTCCTTCACCGGCGCGGCCGGCGCCCAGGTCGCCGAGGTGGTCCGCCAGGTGGAGGCCGTCGCGGCCGCCTACCCGGAGGCCGCCAAGTACGCGCCCGGCGACATCCTTTTAAGTATATTCAGCCCTGTGCCGATGGAGACTGTGGCTGAT